>JAEZHX010000115.1 GCA_023436765.1 Bacillota bacterium | reverse complement strand
CAGGGCATCCAGAATCGGCATCAGAAGCTTTATGGTCTCCTCTTCCGACAGTCTTCCGCCGTGCTGTACGATATACTTTTTCAGATCAACACCCTTGATATATTCCATGACAAAGTAGGCAGTGTTGTTCTCATAGAAAAACTCATAAACATTGATCACATTCGGATGGCCGTTGAATTTGGAAACGGTCTTTGCTTCTTCATAGAACTTTTCCGCACCCAGGCTGAAGTTCTCAGCCTTCTCGCCCTCATAGGTTGTAATATAGGTGTCGCCGGAATTTCTGTGAATCAGCGTATCAGGCAGATATTCCTTGATGGCAACTGCCTTGTCATCCCTGAGGTCGAAGGCAAGGTAGGTAATTCCAAAGCCACCCTTACCGAGAACATTTCCGATTACATATCTGCCCATCAGAACCGTACCGAAGGGAAGAGCAATCGGGAAACGGTTCTGATTGCTTTCGTCACTGTAACCGCAGACCGGACAATGCTTTGACCCTGCTTCCAGCCCGGCAAAGCAGGCCGAACAACGAGTTTTGTTATTATAGTTAAGCATTTCTATAACCTCCGATTTCGCTCATCAGTCGTTCAGTGCATCCAGTTGATTCTCCAGATCAGTGACTTTTTCTTCCAAAGCAGGAAGTGCCTTCAGCTTATCTTCCAGGTCGGCAACCTTACCTTCCAGTGATGTGATTCTCTTTTTTAGTGCTTCATAATCGGGTAAAGGAGGATAAATTGTTATTTCCCTGGCATCAATCAGCTCGCCCTTGTCAAAGCCAACGATCATTATACTGTTAATTTCTTTTGTACCATCCACGACAAAATTAATTTCGGTGTCGCCGACGGTAAAAATCTGTTTTTCTGATCCATCAAAGTTTATGGTATCATTTGCCGATGTAATAGTACCGCTTTTACAGTTAGGAATGACTTTTACCGTCGGATAGGTACAGTTTTCAAACTTTACGGATATCGTAAAGCTTTCGCCGCCTTTTGCAGTTGCGGGAACCTCCTCGGTAACTGTCATATACCGTATACCATTGACCTCCACCTGACAATTTGCTTTAATTCCGTCTTCGGTCTGAGCAGTAATAATGGCTTTTCCGGCCGATACTGCACTGATATTGCCGGAGTTGTCTACGGCAGCGACTTTGCTGTCAGAGCTTGAAAAAGATATGGTCTTATCGGATTGGGGACTGAGCACGGCTCCGAGCTTAACATAATCACCCAGTTCCAGGGATAAATCAGTTGCTGATAGCTGGATATATTCATAATCACTTCTTTCGATGTCTTCGGTTTCATCGGGATTATAATAGTTTTTTTTGCAGGAGCTTAAAATAAGTAATGGAAATAACAATAATAACGCATACATTCTTCTCTTCATAAGAATACCTCACTCGTTCTTTTTATTAATCATATAGGATATTTAAAGTAAAAATATTTCTGCCTTTTCAAATTATTTTTATACTTACTTGCTTTTTATTAATAAGAACTTACTGCCAATATAGTAACACACTGATTTTTCATTCTGTTTAACATTTTTCCGACTTCTTCTACAACGAGTCAGGTTAGTGTTTTCCATGTGTCTAGAATACATCTATTACTGCTTATTCATCACTCATCAGCTCGTCTGCGGTTACTGCCAGCTCATTGATACGGTCAATGGTGGCCCGGACAGCAGCCTCTTCATAGCCACCGGCAATAAGTTCGGTTTTTAATTCCATTAAGTAATCTGAGACGAACGGTAAGGAGTTGGTATCAATTGAGGTGATGTTATTTACAGCAGTCTCCATTACATTAAAAACACTGTCAGCTTTGGCATTATTCATATCATCCTCTGCTTCCCAGCCAACCTCTCCGGTATCAATAGCAGAGTATTTGGGGAAGACGGTGTCACGAAAATACGCTTCGTTCTCATCGGAAATATGAAGGAAAGTACTGTTGATCGACAGGTATTCCAGCTTTCGGTTTGCATATTCATAATCGAGACTGTTCCGGGCATATACCTCAAGGATCTCCGGGATCTCAACGGAATGCTCGAGAAGGTAATATAAGGTTACCAGGCTGCTTATATTCTGGCTTAAAAAATAGGACTGATAATGGAAGGGGGTCATATAGTCGGTGTAATCAATGCCGATCTCCGGTAAACCGTCCACGAGGTCTTTTGACAGATTCGAGGCGGTTACATCAAGAGAAGCGGAAGCAAGGATCGAATCAGCGCAGACTTTCTTCGCCAGTTCAAGATTTTCCTCCGTAGGAGCATCTACATATTCCACAACCTGCTCCAGCGCCTTTATCAGATAATCCGTGCGTTTATCAATAACAAAAAGAACTCCTTCAAAATCTTTAATCACCGCTTTCTCACGATCGGCCCGGGTAAGCTCTGCGGCCGGAGTTGGAGTAAGCACTACAGCCTGCGTCGGTGCCGGTCCTGATAATTTCGTTGATTCAATGTTAAAGCCGATCCCTTTCAGATTGTATATTATGCCGGTTCGAATCTCATCGCAGATGAAAAGCTTTTCATCAAAATCCGTTTCACCCATGCTTTGTGATATAAAAAGGCTGCTGAAGGAGGCCGAGTAGGGAAGATAGTTGTGTATTATGTAATCCTTTGCATCCTTAGGAATAGGATATAAAAGCTGCTGAAGCTTGTAATAGACTGTCGCGATGTCGTTATTAAGATAATCTACAAGATAGTCAACGGCTGCTTTCTTCTCTTTATAGGTATGTCCACTTTCCACAGAAAGATAATCATCAAGCGACGCAAAAAGTCTTTTATACTCTTCTTTGTTCCTGACTGACTGCGAATATAGATATTCCAGATTGTCCAGAGCTATTGTATTATCCGGAATATTCAGGCTCTCGATAAGCTTCTGGTTATCCTGGTCCGAGAAGAGTGATACAGAATGAGCGCCAAAATCTGCGCCGCTTTTTTCCACCCACTCGGAATAGGTTATATAATCCTCCGTACTGTCATCAAATGAGTCAAGAATTGCATTCAATGCTTTATTTTCAAACTCCAGCTGCCCATCCAGCACGGTAGTAGTATAGACCATCCTGTTAAGAGCAGCTTTCACCAGATTTTTTTCCATCTGTGTGGAAGGAAAGACGGAAGCTTTATTATATCCGTTAAAAATAGTAATACCAATAAAAATAATGCATACTGCTGCAAAGACGATCGCTGATCTATGAAGATAATCGGTCCGAAAGTTCGATAGTATAAATAATGGCCTCTTATTAATATATTCGAGGTTAAAATACTCTCTTGCCTCATCACTGGTAAAACGATAGTTGCCGTTCATATCCGGCGATATCAATGCGAGCTTTTTAACTGCTATATAGTTGATCAGGTATTCAAAGAATTTGTGATCCGTATCAATCGCACCTTTTATCAGAAATGCTTTATCCGTATAATCAGGAAAAGCACGAGTAAACCATTTGGAGTCAAGCTGAGAATAGCTTTTACTAACGAGAGAAAATATTTCGTTCATTGTAAGAAAGCCCTTGCTTTTTATGGTGTGTGCAATTTTCGGAAGTAGTACCGCTAAGGTATAATCGGCGGCAGCTCTGTCGTTTCGCCCAACTGAGAATTCACTGTCAGAATGGGTGATATGATAAAAATAAGCCGACAGAATTGATTTTTCTGTCATTTCAACATCGGGCGCACCGATTGACCCAAAAAAGGAAAGCATTTGCGGATTCATTAAAATAGCCGGCAGGCTTCGGTCATTAGCGAGGTTCTTGCCGGTAAGATATTTTCGCACTTCAGACTCCTTAAGCGGGAGCATTTCGGCATGAGTGATTTCGAATGCCGGAATGCCCCTGCGTGAGGCAATAATGATCTGAACCCCGTTGTATCGGAGCAGACGGGATATCTCGTCATATAATTTATTATATTTAATAGCTGAGGAGTCCGGAAGATCAAGAAGGAGTGTCAGGGAAGGACACTGATCGAGTATTTCTTCAAGACATATAAGAGCCGTATCATAATCCGTGCGGCTTCTGTCGTATTTCATGGAACGAAGTATTTTGGATTTGATAAATTCATGAACATTTTCATCATAATCATCGAAAGCTATGTAAAAACACACAAAAGCTCTCGGATTATATTCGTCAACGGAGGATTTCCACATTTGATAAAGAGCCGTCGTTTTACCCATGCCCTTTTCGCCACATAAAATACAGTGCTTGATGTTTTTTTTCAGAAGATAGGCAGGAAGAACCGCAGCACTGTCAACCACATTTCCTGACACCGATATATTTTGATGCAGAATAACTTTATCGGAACAGGGATAATTGGATGCATCTATTGCCGATTGATATGCTTCACAACTAGCCTCCCACAAGGAAGAGTGTGTTATCCCCAGGAGATTTATCCGATCAAGAAGTTCTGAAAGATCCGCTTTCAGCTCAGATACAGACTGATACCGTTGTGAGGGAGACAGTTTTAGCCCTTTTGCTAAGATATGTTTCGCCTGAAGCCGTGCGGTGATCGGAATATTCTTGAATACTCCGGCGTTCTCGCCTGGAAAATATCTGTTATTTCGTGTAATACTCATTGTATCCGGTTTATTCCCGATCAGCAGCTCATAAAAAATCACACAAACAGAGTATAGATCACTGCTGAAGGATATATTTTTATAATCTCTTATTTTTTGCTCGGGCGATGAATAAAGCTCTTTATAGCTTACTGCAACACTGTTGCTTTCAAGAAAATCAGACTTCCTTACAACATTGTTATAGTCGATCAAAAAAACACGCCTGACGGATTCTTTTCTCCCTTTATCGAGAGGAAGAAGCAGAATATTATCCGGGCTCAAATCCATATGCAAAAAATTGTTGTGATGAAAATCATCCAGTGCATCAAGAATGTTTAAGATACATTCCGTAATATCCGTCAGATTATGATAGTAATTTTGTTTTATCAATTCACCCAGAGTTTCACCGTTATGACAGGAGACAAGCGTATAAACGGTATTATTCGCCTTGTATGAATTGATGTTTACCGCTGTTTTGTCAGCATGCTCATCCTGAAGGCTGATGTGAAAGCTGTTGCCGTAATTAAAATTAGCCAGCTGGGAATAAAAATACTCTTCAGCAAATTCATTGAACACGATACATCCATTATCATCGCGGTAAATGTAATTATTCTTATGATAAGGGAAAAATTCTTTGATAATCACAGAATGAACGCAGTCGGGTATCACTTCATCGAGATATTCTGCTCTGTACGCTATTGTGCTGCACCCTTTGCCGACTAATTCTTTGATCGTGTATTCTGTATTATTCAAGATCAAACAGCTTCCGTTTTCAAGAGGTGTTCTATCATCCAATCGAAATACTTCCCCTCACATAATAGTCTTATCGTTTGTCAATCGATAGAAAATACCAATGCTCCAATGCAGCTGTACTTATTTTGAATTTTAAAACAAAACCTTTAGAACTTCGCTAAGTCTTTCACTCATATATTTATCCTCAGCACCTGCTTTTAGACTGTATATAATAAGCCAATCAAAGGGATTTCGTGGGTCAAGCTGCGACATACCGCATTCACTTAGCATGAGGTCAATTTTCCAGACATGCTCCTCAAGTCTTTCGTAGTAATTATCTTCGAGGCCGGACATAGGATCAATGGCTTCGATTGCATCAGAAATACCTTCCGTTACTATATAGAGTAGAAGTAGAATTTTCCTGCTTACATCGGTCTTGCGGTTTCGGATATTCATCACTACGGTTATATTCGGCCAGTAGATACGGATCGCTTTTTTGACAGCATCATATTTCGAAGTATTACGCTCGAAGGGCAAATTCATACGCAGATAAGTATCGACCACCTGCTCGACGGAATATTCCTCTTCTGCTTCGGTATATAATGGGGTACTGGGTATTACAAGCTCGTTAAAAAACTGCGTAAAGTATTTATATGCGGTGTTATGCAGTACTCCCATACGCTGATAATTCGCCTCAAAAAAGTTCAAAAACGCTTCATCATCATGAATATCAAAAAAAGTATCGGATATTGACTTTGTATAAGCAGAGTCACAATTATTCAGACTGTCACCGTATTTATCCCGGATGAGCTGAGATATGAGGCTTTGCGCCTGAAAAAAATCCTTCTTGCTTCTCAGACAATAGAGGTAAATAATCTCCCTCGGATCACGCAAATGAAATCCACCATCACTGGAATATCTCAGAAAAGCCTGAGAAGAGGCTTCATCAAAGCCCAGGGCAAAACAGATTTTTATATAGTCCTCCCGTTCGGTTGGCTCGTTCTGTCCCAAAAGCCAATTAGAGATTTTCTTTCTTAGGCTGTCATATTTGATATCGGGATCGAATTCGCTGAATTTGTTGGTCAGTCGTTGCTTCAAATCCGATTCTTTATAAAATTTAGTAAGCAGTTCATTGAATTTTCTTATTTTAAAGTCTTTAAAAAAATAATCAGTAACTTCACCAGGCGTCATATCTGTTTCAGAGATAAGGATCCACTCTTTTCTGGTGGGTGCAGAGTATGAACTGCTAATATCGATCGTTCTGTTCATGTCAGAGGAATTTTTCATACCGGCCAAACCTTTCAAACAGATAAAACAATAATTATCTAAATTTTATCTATAAAAACTATTTTATTCCAATATTATCATAAATTGGCATATTATGCAATAAAATCAGCATTTATTCATTAGCAATATTGTAAACGTACAAAATTTCTTGCTATCGACAAAATGGAACTTCCGTATATCTTCTATGAGGATAATTCTATGAAAAAAAATCCTTCTTAATGCGATTACACCGAAGTGCAACTGCATTAAAAAGGATTTAATTCATTGATTATAGCTTATATAGTACCTTAGATTACAGTAGCAAGAATTACATAGTTAAATATAAATAAGAGAGTAGCGACCCATAATACAGGACTGATCTCCTTAGCCTTACCCTTCACTAATTTAACGATACAGAAGAATACGAAGCTGAAAGCGATACCGGTGGAGATGCTGTAAGCAAATGCCATGAAAATACCGGCGAAGAATGCAGGGATCGCATCCTCTAACTCTGTCCAGTTAATATCCTTGAAGGATGCCAGCATCATGATACCAACAGCAACGAGTGCTGCAGCGGTAGCCTGAGTCGGTACGATACCAACGATCGGGGAGAGGAAGATACATGCCAGGAACAGAACTGCGGTAACTACGGAGGTTAATCCTGTACGTCCACCTGCTTCAATACCTGCAGCACTTTCAACGTATGTAGTAGTGTTGGAGGTTCCGAAGATAGCGCCAACGCTGGTTGCGATAGAGTCAGAGAATAAAGCCTTGTCCATCTTGGATTTGAAGCCTTTACCCTCTTCCAGAGCTTTCTCATCAGCTTCATCAAAGATACCGGTACGTCTGCCGGTACCGATAAAGGTTCCGATGGTATCGAAGGTATCAGATAAGCTGAATGCAAAGATTGTCATCAGAACCAGAGGGATCTGGGATGCATCCTTAAATAAGGATAATAAACCATCTTTACCAAAGGCAGCGCCAAAGGTGGTTCCTAAATCCTTGAAGGAATCGCCGATTCCGGAAGCTAAGCCAAAGCCGGAAAGGTCGGTAACGCCCATAGGAATACCAATGATTGTCGTTGCAATAATACTGATGAAGATTGCACCCTTAACCTTCCTAACCAGAAGTATTAAGGTAAGTGCGATACCAATCAAAGCTAACAGAACAGGTGCTGTATTGAACTTCACTACCTCGGGAACTGCTGCGGAATTGGCTATGATGCCATCCTGAGCTACATTAAGAAAACCGGAGGAGCTGGGAACTGACGGAAAATATTTACCGGGATCTACGATGAACTGAATCAGTCCAGCGTTCTTTAATCCAATATAAGCAATAAACACACCGATACCGCCGCCGATAGCATGCTGAAGGCTTGCAGGGATTGCCTTGATGATCAGCTTACGGATCTTGGTAACGGTAATAATGATGTTAATGATACCACACAGGAATACCATGGCCAAAGCTTGTTTCCAGGAGAAACCGAGACCGAAGCATACCGTATAGGTGAAGAATGCATTGAGTCCCATACCGGGCGCCTGTGCATAAGGTACGTTTGCAAATAAGCCCATGACGAGGGTACCTGCTACTGCTGCGAAGATCGTTGCTAGGAATACTGCCTGGAAAGGCATACCTGTCTTTGATAAGACATCCGGATTGACAAAAATGATGTAAGCCATTGCAAAGAAAGTAGTAGCGCCTGCAATTATTTCTCTGGGAATTGTAGTGCCATTTTGTTTAAGCTTAAAGAATTTTTCCATAAATACTTTCTCCTTTGTTATTTTTTTATCTAAAAACACCTTCTCAGGTGCTTTCAAATCCTTATGCTCCTTGTATTTTAAAGCAAAAATCTTCGCTCCTAAACATTCTGACCTATGCCAGATAATATCTAGGAGCGTTATAGTTTTGTGACATCGGTGTCAAAAATTTGTTATAATTATTACCAAAAATATAATAACAGAAACCCGATTGAAAATCAATCAGCCCAATTATTAATTATGCTAATGGCATTTATTAGTTTTCAGCCTCTACTTCCTTAGCGTTCTCTTCGATTACCTTCTGCTGTACATCGGAAGGAGCCTGCTCATAACGGGAGAATTCATAGGAATAATCACCGATACCGCCGGTCATGGAGCGAAGGTCTGTAGAGTAACCATATAGCTCGGACAGAGGAATGTCAGCAACGATTTCCTGCTTCCCTCCTGCTACCGGGTTCATGCCTAGAACTCTGCCGCGACGCTTATTTAAATCGCCCATGATATCACCGGTGAAACGATCCGGAACAAGTACCTTCAGGGATACAATCGGCTCGAGAAGAACCGGGGAAGCCTCCATAAAGCCCTGCTTGAAAGCTAGGGATGCAGCAGTCTTGAATGCCATTTCGGAGGAATCAACCGGATGATAGGAGCCATCGACCAGCGTAGCCTTCAGTCCTACAACAGGATACCCTGCAACAGGTCCCTTCAGTACGCACTCGGCGATACCCTTCTCAACTGCTGGGAAGAAGTTTCTCGGAACGGAGCCACCGAATACCTTCTCCTCAAAGATATAAGGCTTCTCCATATCGCCGGAGGGCTCGAATTCAATCAGTACATCACCATACTGGCCGTGTCCGCCGGACTGTTTCTTATGCTTACCGCGTACGCTGACCTTCTTACGGATGGTCTCACGGAACGGTACTCTCGGCTTCATCACTTCAATCTCTACCTTATATCTGGAGAGCAGCTTGCAGACGGTAACATCCAGTTGTTGATCACCGATACCATAGAGAAGCGTCTGTCTGTTCTCCTTATCATTTACCATCTTTAAGGTAAGATCCTCATCCATCAGCTTCGCAAGAGCCTGGGAAACCTTATCGTCATCGCCCTTATTCTTGGTCTTGAAACGCTGATAGGTATAAGGCTTCGGCACCGCAAAGCGTTCATAAGAGATTGGAGCTGCCTTCGTGGACAGGGTATCTCCGGTGGTGGTTTCGGACAGCTTACCAAGTGCACCGATATCACCGGCATGAAGCTCTGTCACTTCATTCTGCTCCTTACCTCTTAATACATAGATTCTGTTTACCTTTTCTTCTGTATCCTTATCCACATTGAACACAACCATATCGGACTTTAAGACACCGGAGCACACCTTAAATAAGGAGAACTTACCGATGAAAGGATCGGCAATCGTCTTAAATACTCTTGCAGAGAAGGGTTTCTTCGCATCAAAATCAGCTACAAAGTCTTCACCGGTCTTCGTATTCTTACCGGTAATTTTGGACTTGGTGGGATCGGGGAAATACTTCTCGATTGCCTGTAGCAGCATCGTAGTGCCCTGTGCATTCACACCTGAACCCATCATAACCGGAACAACAGAACCATCTATCACATTATTTCTAAGTGCCTGGGAGATCTCATCCTGAGTGAATTCCTCGCCGTTAAAATATCTCTCCATGAAATCTTCGCTGGTCTCAGCAACTGCTTCAATCAGGATTTCCCTAAACTTAGAAAGATTTTCCTTGCTATAATCCGGAATATCACATTCCACATATTCACTGGCATTAGTAAATCTTCTGCCGGACATCTTCACTACATTAACAAACCCTACAAACTTCTCGTTCTCTCTGATCGGAATGTGGAAAGGAGCAATCTTCTTGCCATATAATTCAATTAACTTCTCTACTACCTCACGATAACTTGCGTTATCATCATCCATATCTGTTACAAAGAAAATTCTCGGCAGGTGGAACCTCTCGCAATATTCCCATGCCTTCAACGTTCCTACTTCAACTCCGGCTTTCGCAGAGATTACGATGACTGCTGCATCGGCTGCCTGAAGTGCTTCTTCCACTTCGCCGACAAAATCAAAGTAACCCGGAGTATCCAGGAAGTTTATCTTCGTATCCTCAAAAATAATGGGCACTACTGTTGTACTGATGGAGAACAATCTTTTCTGCTCTTCTTTGTCGTAATCACTGATTGTGGTTCCGTCTTCAATTTTTCCTTGACGCTTTGTAACACCTGTCGTATACGCCATGGCTTCGACCAAAGTAGTCTTGCCACAGCTTCCGTGGCCTAACAAAACAACATTGCGAATCTTTTCTGAAGTATAAACATTCATATTGATTTCCT
>JAEZHX010000111.1 GCA_023436765.1 Bacillota bacterium | reverse complement strand
AACACTATAAGAGTGTCGGAAACCAGCCGTATTATGGTTTATAAATATAGCACTGCAAGGAAAGGACCGGGGAAACCGCCGAAATGGTAACCCCGATCCTTTCTTATCTTCGTGAAGACACAGCCATTCATGAATAATCATATCCATAGCCCGCTTCACCGAACAGCTTATCTCATTTCTAATGTCATAATAACCGATTACTATTTTAAATACTTCTGAAGCGTTGCTCTTACTGCTCCGATTCCGGCAATCAGCTCCAGGAACATTCCTTCAATTTTCTCTCCCAGTCCAACTTCATACAGGTTCACAGCAAAAATCTTATCATTGGACAGAATTGGTCTTAACGCATTCTTCACAAGCTTGGTGTCACCGAGCTTAATCTTCTCTACATAACCCTGCAGCTCACCAAGCAGAGGATCCGGGCTTGGTGTAAAGGCTCTGCCGCTATCATCGACACCCATCAGGTATCTGCACCAGCCGGCAATGGTGAGAGGTATCAGTGTGAGATCGGTCGCCTTTAATATGTCACTCTCCTGGTAAGCCTTGATTGTCTCTCCGAAACGGATCGGAAGCTTCTGTGAGGTATCGGTTGCGATTCTCTGAGGTGCATCGGGCATGAAAGGATTCGGCAGTCTCAGCTCCAGAACCGACCTGATGAAATCCTGCGGATCCAGCACTCCCGGATTCACAACCACGGGCATGCCCTCGATATAACCAATCCGGTGAACCAGTTGTTTCAGTTCGTTATCCTGCATCTCTTCCCAGATCGTTGTATAGGATAACAGGCAGCCGAAGATAGCCAGCGCGGTATGAAGGGGCTTTAAGCAGGTGCAGACCTTCAT
Source organism: Bacillota bacterium (assembly GCA_023436765.1). GTDB lineage: Bacteria > Bacillota > Clostridia > Lachnospirales > Lachnospiraceae > Mobilitalea. The sequence goes on along the minus strand of JAEZHX010000111.1, from coordinate 11,282 downwards.
TCTCTCTACCTTATCCACAGTTGCTCTGTCAGTAAACAGAAACCCCGCCTTCTCAAGCTTAGGCCTTCCATTCGGAAATAAATCCTCGATTACCAGATATTCTGTCTCCTCCGCATTCACAAAAGGTGCTGTATAGGTATTCTTGCCGGTGATGATCAGCTGCGTATCCTCAAACCCATCCTCCTCCAGCATTTTCTTTACCTTATCGTCAGGCCTCGGGGTAATCTTATCTATCATAGTCCAGGGAAAAGCTACCTTGCCTCCATCCATGATATAGCTTAAAAAACCTTTCTCTGCAAAACCGTTCTTCACCCACTTTTCTGCATAGGTTACTACTGAAGCATATAATTTATCCCCATTGTGGGAGCAATTGTCCATGCTGACCATGGCAATCGGAGTAGCTCCATTCTGATATCTCATAAGCAGCAGCGCTGTGATCTTACCCATGATATGGGCAGGCTTCCCGTCGCCGGAAGTAAAATCATTACTGACAATGTCTAGATAATCCCCTTTTGAATCCACAAGGCTGTAGCCCTTTTCTGTAATCGTAAAGCTTACGATCTGCAGGGAGGGAGCCATAAAGATCTCCTCCAGACGCTTCCATTCCGCTGCTGATGTGTCTGCAGCAAGGGACTCGACCACGCTGCCAACTACCTTCTTCTCAATTGTTCCGTTCGCTTTCAGGACCACCAGTAAGCTAAGATCATCAAAGGGTTTATAGGCCTTCTCAATAATTTCATAATCAAAGCCTTCGCTGACAATCACACCCTTATCGTAGCCGCCCTCATTCAGCATCTTCTGGAGTCCTGCAGCCGGGAACCCACGGAAGATATTCCCCGCCCCAAAATGTATCCAGGTCGGCTCCGCCATCGTTGCTCTCCTGACCTTATCCCGGTCATATTCCGGCAATTCATAGCCTTTTTGTTTCCAGGAGGAATCATAGTTTATTAATCTCATTTTACCGAACCTTTCTGGACCATATGATATCTGAGCCTTCCGATCCTATATCTCATATTGGAATTAGCCTATCTGCTATGTGTAAATTCCGGCTTAAGAATTATGATCATTCTTTCTGATCGCTTCCCATAAGCCATTCAAATATGCAACGCCGAGGGCTCGGTCATATAACCCGTAACCGGGTCTTGCCTGCTCACCCCAGATCATTCTGCCATGGTCAGGACGAACCACACCGTCAAAGCCCACCTCATGCAGTGCCTTCACAATTTCATACATGTCAAAATTACCATCGGAGGACAAATGGGAGCTCTCATGGAATACTCCGTCACACTCGAACTTCATATTTCTCAAATGAGTAAAGTGAATGCGCGGACTAATCTTAGGATTACGGATAATCTGCGGCAGATTATTCTTCAGATTACTTCCCAATGATCCGGTACACAGAGTAAAGCCGTTATAGATACTGTTGTTTAAAGAAGCAATCTCCTCGAGAGCCTTCTCGCTGGTCACGATTCTCGGCAGTCCAAATACGCTCCAGGCCGGATCGTCCGGGTGAATTGCCATCTTAATCATATATTTCTCACAGACAGGCATAATAGAATCCAGGAAGTACTTCAGATTCTGCATCAGCAGCTCGGCAGTCACTCCCTTATACTTCTCAAATAAACCCAGGATCTCATCCCTGCGGTTTGGCTCCCAACCCGGAAGCATGAAGCCTCCGCTCTCCTTCTCTATGCGCTCGAACATCAGCTCCGGCTTAATGTCCTTAATGATATTTTCATCATAAGCAAGGGCAAAGGATCCATCGGGAAGCTTCATTGCCAGATCTGTTCTGGTCCAGTCGAAGATCGGCATGAAATTATAGCACACCATATGTACGTCTGCTTTTCCCAGATTTTCAAGTGATGTCTTATAGTTTTCTATATATTGCTCTCTGGAGGGAAGACCGATCTTAATATCCTCATGAATATTGACACTTTCGATACCGATCAGCTTCAGGCCGCTATCCTCCACTTCCTTTTTTAAATTCAGGATATCCTCGAGCTTCCAGGCCTCTCCCACCGGGATATCATGGAGGGAGGATACCACCCCGGTCACTCCGGGTATCTGTCTAATATTATCAAGCGATACACTGTCATGCTTTTGGCCGAACCAACGCAATGTCATATCCATAGGTTTATTCCTTTCGCTTTTGATAAAAAATGTAATAGTATAAATTCACTTCATCGAAGTACTTCTTTGAAACCTTAATAGTAAATCCTTCTATTTCTGGCATCCTTCACACCGGATTTGCGGTAGAAATAGGTGTTGATACGGTCACGCCATTCCACCGAGCTTTCCAGCTGAAGGTCAAAGCGTTCCGATACACGACAGAAAACATCTTCGGGAACCAGGCCCTTCAGCCTACTCCAATTTTCAGCCATTCTGCGGACCTCTTCCACGCCCTCAAAATGGGTATCGTAGATATGCTGGATCAAGGTTTTCCCGGTCTTCAATACATAGTCATACCGGATGTGATGGAAGAACAGAAGCAGCTCCTCAGGACACGTCACCTTATTTTCATACATGGAGGCATTGGGCTCATTGTACTGGGAGGCATAGCCGGTACCATTCTTCGTGCGGTCCACACCCATTCCGTCCCTGTCTGCTCTATGGTACGTTCCCCACTTGTCATATTCATAACCATCCACATTAGGCCCGTAATGATGATTTGGATTTACCATCCAGCCAATCCCAAGCGGAGAGGTATATTTCTCATAGGTAGCCCAGGAGCCCATCAGGATATCCCTGGTGGTTTCAAACACCTTCTCATTGTGAGGCAAGGTCTGTCTGATCCATTCAGAAGCAATCTGCTCGGAGGTAAGACCCGTATTCCAGCAAAGCCTTCCAAATCCGTAGAGATTTGCTGCCGCCAGGTCATGACCCGTCCAATTATCATCGTCACCGGTGTTAGATACTGCAGCCATCCCGCAGTTGGTCTGGTTATAGGTCCTACCGGATACGATATCGGCAATCGTTGCCTTCTCCTTTACCGCGTAAGTATTAAAATCCAATACCTCCTTCCACATAGGGATCAGATAGCATACATGCTTCTGCTGTCCGGTATACTCCTGGGCGGCTTGAACCTCCAATATCATATTGGTATTCTTTAAGCTGCCAAACAGAGGAGATACGGGTTCCCTTACCTGGAAATCCATCGGCCCGTTTTTAATCTGCAAGATTACATTATCATCAAAGTGACCGTCAAGACAGGTAAAGTTATCATAGGCTGCTCTGGCACGATCCGTTTTATAATCCCTCCAATCCTGCTGGCAATCATAGACGAAACAGCGCCAGATCAAAATCCCTCCAAACGGCTTTAATGCCCTGGCAAGGACATTCGCCCCATCTGCATGAGTACGCTGGTAGGTAAACGGTCCCGGCCTTCCCTCTGAATCGGCTTTGATCAGAAAGCCTCCGAACTCCGGGATCTTATGATATATGTTTTTCACACATTCCATCCACCAATCTGCCACCCCCTGCTCCAGCGGATCTGCAGTGGATAGTCCCCCGATCTCAATCGGAGCCGCAAAATTGGCACTTAAGAATAGTTTAATTCCATAGCCTGTAAAAATGTCAGCTAGTTCCTTCAGCTTATCCAGATAACGGTCCGTAATCAAACCTGATGCAGCCGCTCCACGAACATTGACATTATTGATCACAACTCCGTTAATTCCGATGGAAGCTACAAGCCTGGTATAATCAAGGGTCCGGTTATTTATGAGTATCTCATCCTCCTTAAAAAAGAAGGAATTTCCTGCATAGCCTCTCTCAATATCTCCCGTCATATTGTCCCAATGGTTCAGCATTCGGAGGTTATTCTCAGGATTTTCAGTAACACTCAAATCTCTTAATGCTTCTCCTGCCGCAACTTTGCGTATTAGGGCAAATGTACCATATAATACACCCTTCTCGGTTTTGCCTGATACAATGATCCGATTGCCCACCTGAACAATTCGGAAGCCCTCCTCCTTCAAATTCTCCTGATCATCTAGCTTAAGAAGGATCCCTGTAGCAGCCTCCTGAACCTTGCTTTCCCTGCTGACCTTAGGGTTTATATTGCATAGCCTTTGTATCGCCCTGGTCAGTTCCTTCACCGCATTGTCTGTAATCGTTCCTGTTCTGCCATCCCTGCTACATACCGTTATCTCTGTTAATAAGCCGCAATCGGAATAGTCCTGAATTTTGTTGTAATTTAGCCAGCACTGGCTGAACTCCATTTTATATCCTCCGTTTCTGAACTAAGCTGTGGGTCGTCATGTTCAGCTTAGTAAAGGCGGGCCCTGCCGAGCCCGCCTTAACGCGCTTTATAATTACAATATCAATGTTTTGCCGGAATGCATGACCTTACAATAAGGCTTTTTGCCCGTTAACTTAAGACTTCTGGTATCCGGTTGACACGTACCGATGTAAACTTCATATTCACCCTCGTGAAGTACCAGCTTTCCGCTATGATCAAAGAGTCCAAAAGCTTCACCCTTTAATGTGATTTGTACTGTTTGCTTCTCACCCGGATTTAGATAAACCTTCTTCAGGCCTTTCAGCTGCCAGTTCGGAGCTCCCTCCTGCTTCACTCTGATGTAGATCTGAATCGTCTCCGCACCCGGAAGCTTACCGGTATTCGAAAGCACCGCAGTACAGTGAACCTCTTCTCCGGGAACGACCTCTTCCGCATCGACCGATACGTCAGAGAGCTCAAAATCTGTATAGGAGAGACCATAACCGAAGGGATATAATGCTTCCTGCTCCATGTATCGGTAGGTCCTGTTCTTCATATTATAATCAATGAACGGAGGCAGCTCTTCCGTGGTACGGTAGAAGGTTACCGGAAGCTTGCCCTCCGGTGAGAATTCACCAAAGAGCAGCTCTGCAATTGCTCTGCCTCCCAGCGCACCCGGATACCAGCCCTGAATAATTGCGGGAATGTGCTCGTCCGCCCAGGGAACACTGAGCGCACTGCCGGATAGAAGAACTAGGATAATCGGTTTTCCGCTCTTATATAACTCCTTCAGAACCTCCTCCTGTATGCCGGGCAAATTTAAGTTCGGCTTATCACCGCTGGCGAACTCATTTCCCTGATCGCCTTCCTCCCCCTCCAGTCCCGGATCCAGGCCAAAGCAGGCAACCACTACATCACTCATATCACAGACTGCCCTGGCTTCTGCAATTCTGTCGTTCTCAATTCCTAACCCCTGCACCTTATCCTTGAACAGATGGCAGCCCTCGGAGTAGTATACACGAATGTCCTCACCGAGATAATCCTTAATACCTTCCAGAACCGTAATATACTCCGATGCAGTTCCTTCATAATTACCCACCAATGCCTTTCTGTTATTGGCATTTGGTCCGATGACGCCTACAGTCTTAAGTTTTGATTGATCCAGAGGCAGCAGATTGTTCTCATTCTTTAACAGAACGATGGACTTTTTAGATGCCTTCAGATTAAGCTCCTGATGTTCCTTACTATCCACCTGCTCATAGCCGATGGTATTGAACGGAACCTTCTCGGGACTATCAAATAAGCCAAGCTTCATTCTGGTCGTTACCAGTCTGGTGACAGCACGGTCGATGGTCTTCTCTTCTACGAGGCCGTCTCTTACCGCTAATAGCAGATTGCCATAGATGTTTCCGCAGTTTAAATCACAGCCATTGTTCATTGCCAGGGCTACGGATTCTACCGGTCCACGGGTAACCATGTGATTCTCATGGAAGTCCTTGATAGCCCAACAGTCGGAGGTAACATGTCCTTTAAAGCCCCAATCCTCACGAAGAATATCATTGAGCAGCGTCTTGCTTCCACAGCAGGGTTCCCCGTTGGTACGGTTATATGCTCCCATCACTGCCTCTACGCCCGCTTCCTCAACGCATGCCTTAAACGCCGGAAGATAGGTTTCATACAGATCCTGTTTAGAGACCTCTGCATTAAAGCTATGTCTCACATCCTCTGGTCCGGAGTGCACTGCAAAATGCTTTGCGCAGGCGGCTGCCTTCAGGTATTTCTCATCCCTACCCTGAATACCGTTAATAAATCTGACTCCCAGTCTAGCGCTTAAGTAAGGATCCTCACCGTAGGTCTCATGTCCTCTTCCCCATCTTGGATCACGGAATATATTAACATTGGGCGACCAGAAGGTCAGTCCCTTATAGATGTCAGTATCATTATATTTCTGTTGCATATTGAATTTTGCTCTGCCTTCGGTAGAGATGGTATCTGCCACCTCCTCCAGAAGCTCCTCATCAAAGGTTGCAGCCAGACCGATTGCTTGTGGAAATACCGTAGCGGTACCTGCCCGGGCAACACCATGTAGAGCCTCGTTCCAATAGTTATAGGATTTCACTTCTAATCTCTCGATTGCCGGAGCAGAATGCAAGGTCTGATATACCTTCTCTTCCAGTGTCATTCTGGAGACCAGATCCTTCGCTCTTTCCTCAAAGCTTAATGTTTCGTCCATATATGGCTTTTTATCCTGCATTATTACTTCCTCCCAATAATGTAAATTATGATCTCCATTTGTACATATTGCATATATCCTGCTGATAAGTACAGGATATTCATGCTACATTCCTAGTTTATCTTATTTCAAGTGATATGACCTATCAAAGCTTGCTATATTCTTATCATCTGTTGCGATAATAAGGCGTAAAATAGTGTATGTAGTATTAATTGTATCTACTTATTGATTCCATATTTACAAATATGACCTGATGTATTAAAATTAATTTAGTAATAATTGCAATAAAAGTGTGGTTATAATACTTGTTTTTATGAACGTTCTACATAAGCATCGTAAAATATTCCCTACTTTTTATAGCCAGTTATAATAGCAATATTTACGTGATAAGTTTTATGACAGCAACAATTGATCATTCACCATCGATGTATATCTGCTTGAATACTTCATAATGATTTATTATAAAACACAATGCTTTTCCTGTAAACCAAATATATACATTTCTAGCATTGCTTTTTCGATGGGTCCCACCGAGTGAAGACAGGTATCATCCTAATAAACAGAAAGGTATGGTTTAGCATTTATGAGAATATTGGACGGAATCTATGAGAAAGTGGATTATGAGAACAATTCATCTATTCTGCTTCATATTAATCATGAGACGGAGAACTACACAACCCATTGGCATACTGCGATTGAATTAATTATGCCGGTTACGAATTATTATACTGTAACAATCGGTAAGACCTCTTACTGTCTGTCGGAAGGAGAGATACTGATCATCCCTCCCGGAGAGCTTCATGAGCTGATTGCACCAGAAGAAGGAACAAGAAGAATTCTACTCTTTGACTTCTCCTTAATCAGTAATCTCAGGGGCTTTTCAAATATTGCATCTGTTCTGAACCAGCCCAGACTGATTAACGAAACAACTGCTCCGGAAATCCTGCCGCAGCTTCAAATCCTTTTTGATGAGATCACTTCTGAATATAACAGCAAGAATACCCTCAGAGAAGCTGCAATCTACGCGCTGATTATACAGATGTTTGTTTTGTTGGGAAGGAAATATATGAGTACCGAAAATCTGTTCCCCGATGTGAAGGTAAATAAGCAGAAGGAGTATATCGAGAAGTTTAATCTGATTTTTGATTACATAAATAATAATTTTATGGAGGATATCTCCCTGGAAGTGATTGCAGACGTGGCAGGCTTCAGCAAATTCCATTTCTCAAGGCTGTTCAAACAGTTTACGGATATCTCCTTTTATGATTACCTGAATCAACGCCGCGTGAAGGAGGCCGAAAAATATCTCCTTAACCCAAGCCTGTCTATCACGGAAATCGCCCTAAGATCCGGCTTCAGTAGTATCTCGACCTTTAACAGGGTTTTTAAAAGCTTTAAGGAATGCACACCGACGGAGTTCAAAAATTTGTACCGCCGCCGTAACCGCGCCTGACGTTCGGCAAGGCCACATCACTTATATAAAAGCGAATGCCGGATAGAGTCTACCCGGCATTTTCTGCACCTATCATGTTCCCGCCCTGATGTCTTATGAAGAGTATGGGCCAAGGTTGGAGCGTTATTCTTACATGTTTTTATAATAGATCCAGTCGAAGTCGGCAATGTTAGTGCTCTCTTCACCGTTAGAGGAGCAATACAGCCCCATTGTATTTCCTACAAAGCCCCCTGCAACATCCGTACTTAGAATCCTGGCATTGACACCGGCTTTTATGATATGATAGCTCTTGCCGTCATAGCTGTAGGAGAACCTAATATCCTGCTTCTCAGCAATGATACGAAGCCTGATTTCATGGCTTTCTCTACTGAGGTCCTCGATGGGAACCTGGGCCAGAACCTCTTCGTCCCCTTTCATGCACACTATGACCTGAAGGACGTTAATTCCCTCTCTCACAGTACTGACGAAGCGGTAGTGATACTCGTTGCTTTGCAGCAGTACAATCCCTGCTTCCTCTTCACTGTTATCCGGCCTAAAATCCATCACTGCTTCAAACACAAAGCTCATCCCGGTTTGCCGTATCCCGACATAGCTGGGACTCGTAAGCTCTGTCAGCTTTTCTGGGGCAAGCTTCAGTCTGAGATAGCCCTTACGTTCCGACAGACTGTAATTTTCCTGTACCGGATTGCGGAGAAATACGAAATGATACGGCAGCTGATCCAGATCGAAGTCCTCTTTCTCAGGCACCGGTCTTCCTTCAAACGGGGGTAGCTCCGGACCCTTCACTGTTGGCTCCAATAAGCCAATCCCTTTATTTATGACAGGCCATCCTCTTTCCCAGGTAACCGGAACCAGGAAGGTCTCCCTACCCAGGTTACGGTAATAGCCCCCGTAGGGCCGTGAGGCCAGAACAACCATATACCATTCCCCATTCTGTGTTTCTACCAGATCTCCATGTCCAACATTAACAATCGGATAATCATACCCCAGATGTCTGTGGGTCAGTATCGGATTAGCAGCATAGCCTGTAAAAGGTTCTCTCAGGCTGTTACCTGCTGCTACCGTCACCGCATGCTCATGAGCAGTACCTGCTTCGGCAATCAGCAGATAGTATCTCCCATCCTTCTTATAAAGATGGGGACCCTCCGGCCAGACCACCTCTCTTAAGGCACCATGCCAAAGGGCATAGGATTTACCTACCAGCTTCATCGCATTAAGATCCAACTCCTGCGTCCATATTTCATTATCGCCGAAATACTTGCCTCCCTCTCTACGTTCTCTGGTTCCTGTATAATAGCATTTACCGTCATCATCAAAGAAGAGGGATGGATCTATCCCTTCCGCGCCCTCGATATAATGCGGGTTCGACCAGGGTCCTTCCGGCTTCTTAGCTGTAACGATAAAATTACCCCCATGGGTAACATTGGTTGTAATCATATAGAAGGTTCCCTCATGGTAGCGGATGGTCGGTGCGAATATTCCCCCGGAATGCCCTGCTCCCTCCAGGTTCAGCTGCTCCTTCCTGTTAAGGATATTGCCAATCTGGTTCCAATGAACCAGATCCCTGCTGTGGAAAATTGGAACACCCGGAAAATAAGCAAAGGTTGAGGTCACCAAATAATAATCCTCCCCGACTCTGCAGACAGACGGATCCGGATAAAAACCCGACAATATCGGATTACTGACTCTCTCTCCCATAGCTATTCCTCCATAATATCTGAATGATTTTTTATTATTTACTTTCCCGGTAATATTAACATAGTTTTTTCAAAAAAACCAGCTGATCTTTCATTCTCCGTAAGTTCATCCTGATTGTGCATATGATATCATACATGCTTGAACCCTCTTAAGGCAGGTGACATGCTAAATACGATGTGAATTAAACTAAAAAGGAATCCGGGGAAGAGCATACCGCTGTTCCGTCAGATTCCTAATCAGATATTTCCTATATTCCAAGATCCTTATGTTTAGTAATTATTATTTATGTATTCGGCCGCTTTTTTTACCATATCCTGATGCGCTTTATTTACTGAATTTGTACCATGGGTCCGGCTGTTTTTGAAATGCAGGTCCATTACTCCGTTGACACCGTTATTCTTTACTGCATCCAGGTTACAGCCTCTGCCATAACCGCCGCTTCTTCCACTTACATAGGCCTCCGCAGGTTTTGAATCTATGCCCGCATGTGGCATTGCACATAAAGAACCAGCAAGGACATAACCGTCGACCTTAACAACAACTGCTCTTCTGTTCCAGGACCAGCCACCCCAGATGTCCTTGATGATATTGGCATCTTTCTTGGTTAAAGGCTCGACATCAGCATGATTCGTGCCATAGGTCCTTTTCAGATAAAAGCTTCTTCCAGTATCAACATCAATTATCTCTGCCACATCTCCGCGTCCAAAAATGTATTGAACCTCTTTATACCAGTCCAGGGCTCCTATTTTGCCAGGATCTGCGCTGGGACTTACCAGAGACGCATCTGCTATATTCTCACTTGTCGTATCACTAAATAATATGCTTTTCGTCTGCTTGCCGACCACCCCATCCGGAGTTAAGCCATTGTCCCTCTGGAACCTCTTAACCGCACTGACAGTGATACTTCCAAAATAGCCTGTTGATTTAGGATATGTAAAGTAACCTAATTCCTTTAATGTATCCTGTATTATCTTCACCTCGGATCCGCTGGACCCCTTCCTCAGTGCCGCCAATGCGCTTGCGGGAGTAAAAGCCATGGTCGCCGCCATACAGATTGTTGCTATACGAATTAAGTTTTTCTTCTTCATTATGTACTCTCCTGTAGTAATATCTTGTCGTGTTTTGTTGCTAGGATTAGCATAGAGTGATTGTATTACATATTTATTACTGTGTCAACACTAAATTTAATATTTCTGTAACATTTAGTTTATATTCTTGTAACATATGGTAAAGCATAAAAAAACTTCCATTTGCAGTGACGCATATGGAAGCCTTTTTTCATATCCTAAACTTTCGTTTTGTTACTTCTTAATATAAGTTATTACACAGGCACCGGGCCCTACATGGGTACCGACAACACAACCTACCGGAAACATTATCATATCCTTTATGCCGTATTTCTCCTCCAGCTTATCCTTCAGAATGGTACAGGTGCTATCTTCTGCGGTGAAGCCTAGATGAATGGGATAATCCCGATTTATCTCGCCATACTCGTCCACCGTGTCAAGTATCTTGGTAATCGCCTTATTCACTCCTCGCTCCTTGCCTACTACCTTAATTACCCCATCCTTTAAGGTTATGACTGGTTTGAACTTCAATAGGGAGCCTAAGATGGCTGAGGATTTGGACAAACGGCCTCCCTTATGGAGGTATTCCAGGGTGTCTACCATCGCAAGCAGGAC
>JAEZHX010000070.1 GCA_023436765.1 Bacillota bacterium | reverse complement strand
ATTATGAAACCAGAAGCCAATGGCCGGAACGTGAATTTATAACAATATCATTAAAGAAGAAATACGATATTAAAAAAGGAAATTCCTATAACATTGAGTTCGAAACTCAAAACACGGGGAATGCCGCATTAATGATATATGCCATACCCGATTTTTCTGGATAATATAGGTTGTCCTCATCCTGTACAGAGATGACCTTCCCCGAAAACGTATCATGGCCTGCAAGAGCCGGAATCATATTAGCTGATGGCAATGGGAAAACCGTATCAACCAGCGAATTCTTCACATATGTTAAAGATGATCTGACTAAAAATAACCAAGTTATTCATAAATATCTCAATGCTTCCTGGAAAAACTGGTCTACCGGATATCAGGAATCCGATAAGCTAAGTACTGTAGTTTTAGGTGGAACATATTCCAGTGGAGAGCCTGCTGTAACGAAAATATTTTTCCATGCAAAAGAAGCATTTACAGCTGAGATATTGAAATTTAAGTATGGAGGCCGTTTAGGATATCAATATCCTTTGATAATAGATATTTTTATCAATGATGATAAGGTGGGCAGATTTGAAGCGAACTGGTGGGATTGGCATTGGCAGGAGGTGGAGATAAATTCCTACAATTTTATTGAAAATAAAGATTATGTTATCAAATTTGAAACCAGAAATACCAGTCCCTTTGGCCAAGGCTTAGTAAGGGTCTATATGGATCAGCCAAAACCACCTCAGCCTAACTGGAACACGAAAATTAATCGGATCATTTTACCTTCTGAATCAGATTTAGCTCATGAGACCTTGTATGAGGTTTCTAATCCGGAAGGATCTGATGTGTATCCAGTTGGGGCAGTAGTCGGAATTGATACAAATTTCAAATGGATATTAAATAAACCCTACGATGGTCCGGGAAAAGTATTCCTGGAGATATTATCATGCTCAGCGGGAAAAATAAAAACCCCAAAACAAATATGTTACCCCTTTGGAGCTTATTATTCAACTACCATAAAATCATTATTACTGCAGGAAAAAGAGGATATTCACCCTGAAGTTAAAAGTATCCTAAACGGATTAGCCATTAATTCTGGGTTTGCTGTTTGGGATAATCCAGTAAGCAACTTAAAAAATGTTAATTTAAAATACAGCGAATATATCATGCCTAGATATTTGGTGGAGGGAACAACTGAACTAACAAAGGTATTAAAGAACATTGATAGTTTTATCGGCTTCTTATAGTATTACTGCAATTATTGTGCTGACACCTAATACAAGGTAAAGAATTCAAAAGTAGAATTCTAAGTATTCATATAGCAGTATTTTTGGGCAGAACGGAGGATATAGATGGCTTCAGAATTAAATAATATCGCACTATGTTATATTTACAGGTAATGCATAAGCCTAATCTTGATTAGTTAATAGAAGGAGAGTTTCTGCATCATAGCTCTCGAATGTAAGAAGCATCCTATGATTCCCTTAATCAATGAACTCCGGGAATATGGGATGCCTCTTATATTTTATATATGTTTCATAAAAACCTTGTTTATTCATTTTCATCAAGTCTTTCAGGGCTGACCCACTTGCTGCTACTCTCAGAATTACCGAATAATCCTTTCACAGACATCAATACAGCCAAAGTGGGATTAATGATAAAGAAAATTAAAGGGTACCAGCAAATGGCTGAGATACAATTTAACAAATTCTTATTATAACGATAGCCGATGATGATACCTACCATCGTCTGCAACATAAACAGGAAACTGGCAAAAGCACCATTCCAGCCGGGAATGAGGCTATAAATCATCTTAGGGTTCAATAAAAGTGAGCCGATAACAAATAATAAAATACCCAAAAAACAGAAGGCCCAAATACAGCTTAACGCAAGCTCAATATAGACAAACCAAAGACGGTATAAATGCTTATCGGCGAATACACCCCTATGTTGCTTCAATAAATGCCAGCCACCCAGCACCCATCGTTTACGTTGCATTATATATTGTTTCAGACTTTTTGGAACACTGATAAAAGCGATTGCTTTTGGTTCGAACAACACACGGTTGGAGGTACGCTGAATACGCCAGGAGATATCAATATCCTCTGTTGCCGTAAAGTGAGAGAAGCCTCCTACCTTTCGTAATACTTCGGTATGATACATTGTGGAACACCCCGAAACCGTGAATATACTTCCCCATAAGCTTTGAGACCTCTTGATCAATCCGATGATGGATGAAAATTCAGCGGTTTGTAGTTTTTCCCAGAAGGATTTACGATCCTTAGGAAATACATTGGCGGTTACCGCTCCAATATTGCGCTTGTGAATAAATGGTGAAGCAAGATGCTTCAGCGCATTTTTATCGAGATTTGTATCTGCGTCCAGCACTAAAACGAGAGGTGTATTAACGATTGATAACGCGGAGTTTAATGCCTTTGCCTTACCACGGTTATCTTCTAGTACCAATAAGTGAAAATAAGGAATTTCTTCAACATACTCCCTTATAATCTCTGCAGTATGATCGGTGCTTGCATCATCAATAAAGAGGACTCTATAGTTTAAATAATCCAGATTTTGCAGGTTTTCGCATGTATTTCTGATGATCATATCCTCGTTATGGCAGGGAACCAGGATTGTTACCGGTGGCAAAAATTTATGATGGTTTTTTACTCGTTTCCCTTTGAGCTCATTCAGGCACACATAATATATTCCACCAATCTGCCATATGATACATAAAGTAACCGGATAAATAAAAACAAACTTATAGATCAGCTTTACTAATGTAGGAAGTAAGTTATCTGACATTACGATTTACTCCTTTTCTTGGATCCGCGGCGGCAACCAGTTCACCATAAAGGCCTTTCGATATAAGGTTATCAATCAGATGTGAAGTTATAACAGTATTTTTATTACAAATCAGATTACCTTTATAATCGTAAATATCCTCTTGCAAAGCAAGACCCAAGAGCAAAGAGTATTCTTTTTCTTCCCATTTTGCATTCGAGATATCTGTAATATGATTCAGTTGGGTTTTCTTATTATAATTTAATAAATCATTTTTAAGTTCTTTATTTTCTTCTTCTAAATTCCTGCAATAAACCATCAGTTCATTTAGTAACTCATCTACTTGCTGCTTGTTATAACCCAAGACAGATATTTGAAACTTCTTCTCTTCAATGCGATTTATATCAACCGTGACGCAACACTCCTTTATGTTATTTATTAAATTACCCTCAGTAAACATTGTATTAAGCTCGTTCTCAGTAATTTTGCGCTCTAATTGTCCTATAGATGGATCCTGAAGTACTTGTCGCAAAAAGCCAATCGCTTCCTTGATATATCCATCCCGAATCAAGATAGCTGAATAGGAATGCTTTTTAAGAGCAGTGAGCTGTTTATCGGACAGTTTATTACAGATTATGAGATATCGTTTTTTTTCGTTAATTATATTATCATTTGCATCAAAAGTGATTTCAGTCCAATTCCATCCCTTTGCCTTGATACGGATTAAATTTGAATTACGATGAAACATTAAATTGGCAGATTTAATCCTATTCCAAATAAAGAAGAATACAAATAATACAATGACCCACAAAGCGATTACCTTCATAGCTTTATAAGTACTATGAATACCGGTGGGATCTAACAAAAATCTGCTCCAGAGAAATAATAATATACTCCAACCAATCAGGTAGATGAATTGTGTTCCTATTTTTTTTATGATAACAATATTCATAGGTACAAGCCTCCGTCGTAATAGCAATCCAGGAAAAACGAATAACGATATATTATTATATTATGCATGGGGTAATACGATTGACCGTATATCAATAGTAGTTCATATGTCATGGATGAAAGAGATAACTTATAATACACTGAAAAATCCGGGATCATAAAATGGGCCATGCAATATAGTGACTATCACTATATTGCATGGCCCATTTTCCTAAATATAAGTTGATTATTAAGTCATTGACTGATCAATTCGGATCTTATTTAATCACTGTAATTCTTGATCTGATTACCCTTCCATCCACGAGACCAACAATTGTTGCCTGACCGGCAGCTTTCGCTGTAACGGTTCCGTTCTGATCAACTGTGGCTACCGATTTCTTATAAGAATCCCAGGTGACTTTGCTGCCAGTACCGAGTACCTTTAGCGGAAAGGTATCCCCTGCCTTTAAGGTAACAGCACGGG
>JAEZHX010000034.1 GCA_023436765.1 Bacillota bacterium | reverse complement strand
AACCTCTTCCTTTCGGACATCGCTGTTATTCGGATATTCATCACTTGCCGGATTGGCTACGCCAAGAATAATCACATCCTCTTTATTTTCTCCGTATTCCTTATAAATAGCCTCGATATCCGGCATTTCCTTTTGGCAGGGTGGACACCAGGTAGCCCAGAAATTCAGGAAGACAACCTTACCTTTATATTCTGAAAGAGTATGCTCGTTACCATATTGATCGGTAAGGGTAAAGTCAAAGGCCAGCGTCTTTTTGGCGGCATCCTTCTCGTCTGTCTGTTGTCCGGAACCATCGGTTGCTTCCTCCTCTCCTGTCTGTTGGTTTGGAATATCAGAAGCAGCATCACCCGGTTTGTCAGTCCTATTGTCAGCCGTTTCGCCCGGAGTAGGTGAAACCTTATCAGGTGAGGAATCCGGTATGAAACTATTGTCATCCCCGGAGTCCTCCTGGGATTTGGAAGGAGGGGTGAAGGTATTAAAATACCTGCTGATACCATTCATCCAACCGGTAAAGGTCATGATACCGATCAGAATCAGCAGGAGTCCTCCTGCCTTGACGGTATATTTTAAGAAGTTTTGATGTCTCTTCAGGAAATTCAGTACCTGAGTAGTAAACAGCCCAAGGAGCAGGAAGGGGATAATAAACCCGGCGGAGTAAACGAGAACCAGTAAATTACCGACCAGGTGGCTTTTCGCTCCCGAGGCCAGAATCAGCACGGAGGAAAGAGCGGGCCCTACACAGGGTGTCCAGGCAAAGCTGAAGGTAAAGCCCATAAGTAAGGCTGCCAGAGGATTCATTGTGGTATTGCGGAAGCTTAAGTGAAACTTCCGTTCCCTGGCAAGGAATTTAAAATCCAGAATACCGACCTGATGAAGCCCTAGAATAACGATCAGAATGCCTCCGATCCGGGTAAATAGAAGCTGTTTTTCCTTAAAAAAGGAGCCAAGGGCAGTCACGGACATGCCCAGGAGGAAGAAGGCAAAGGAGATACCCAGGATAAAAAATACAGTATGGAGAAAGACCTTCCCTTGTCTATAGTATATCGTTCCATCCTCCGCTGTCTGCTTCGCGTTACCAGCCAGATAGCTCATGTAGATCGGAATCAACGGAATAACACAGGGGGACAGAAAGGAGAGCAAACCTTCTACGAACACGAGAAGGAAGCTGATGTTATCGGCAGAAGTTAAATTGTTAATCATGGATCGCCTCCCGTATGGTTTTTCACTATTGTATCATGGATAAGGCAGGATATCAATGAATCCGGTGTGACATAATCACATCTGGGATACAGCGAAAACTTTCGATATATCCTTATGATATGATGTTTTATATGATACATTCTTTGTATAATATCATGCGAAACAGGGACAAATGGGGTCGTGGCATTGACACTGAAAAAACCCTGGGATAAACTTAATCATGCAATAAATTGTGATAAATAATAGCTGAAATTAAGCGAGAATATGATGCATTGGAGGTAATGAGCCTAAATGAGTACTAATCAAAAATACCAATACCGTATGGGATCCAAAAGAATTAAGTTTGAGAGGATGGACGGAACTCCTCTAGCAAATCAGGAGATCGTAATCAATCAAAAAAGCCATAAATTTCTGTTCGGCTGCGGAGCGTTTGACGCCATCCCTTTGGTGAACGGAGAACTTCAGGGAGAAGAAAAGGAAGCAATGGAGCTGCGTTTTCATAAATGGCTGGCATTGTTCAATGCAGGCACGTTGCCCTTCTATTGGGGAGGCTTCGAGGAGGTTCAGGGTCAGCCGAAGACTGTACCGCTCAAGAAGACAGCTGAGTGGTTGAAATCAAAGGGGGTTACCGTGAAGGGACATCCTCTCTGTTGGCATACCGCATGCGCTCCCTGGCTGCTCAACATGAGTAATGAGGAGATTATGAAAACCCAGCTTGACCGAATCCATCGGGATGTCACTGATTTTAGGGGAACGATCGACATGTGGGATGTTATAAATGAAGTTGTCATTATGCCTATTTTCGATAAATATGATAACGGAATCACACGAATCTGTAAGGAAAAGGGCAGAATCGGACTGATTCGTGAGGTGTTCCGTGCTGCGAAGGAAGCCAATCCAAATGCAATCCTTCTGCTGAATGATTTTAACACCTCAATTTCCTACGAGATATTAATTGATGGCTGCTTGGAGGCCGGAATTCCGATTGATGTGATCGGTATCCAGTCTCACCAGCACCAGGGATATTGGGGAATAGAAAAAACGGAACAGGTTCTGGAGCGTTTCTCACACTTTGGTCTGCCCATTCATTTCACTGAAAACACCTTGATATCAGGAGAATTAATGCCACCCGAGATTGTAGACCTGAATGACTGGCAGGTTAAGGAATGGCCCTCCACTCCGGAAGGAGAAGAGAGACAGGCCAGAGAAGTGGTTCAGATGTATGACACCCTGTTCTCCCATCCGTTGGTTGAAGCGATTACAACCTGGAGTGTCGTAGACGGCAAGTGGCTGAATGCTCCGGCGGGACTTCTCCGTGCTGATAATTCCAGTAAACCTGCCTATGATCAGCTCCTTCAGAAAGTTAAAACTGATTGGTGGACCAATACCAAGGTTATCACGGATGATCAGGGCTATGCGGTAGTTACAGGCTTCCAGGGTAATTATGAGGCCTTCTCCGCTCATTTAAAGGCTGAGTTTACTCTTGATAAGAGTAACGGGGAAGAGATCCTCCACCTGTAAGAAGAGATTACCTGAAGCCGTAGCTGAAACTGCTTTCTGCCGGTAATGTGAGAAAACGTCTTACGTATACATATAAAAAAGTCAATCAGGGCTGCTGCACAGCGTGTAGCAGATGCAAGGGGTATGTCATGCCTAAGCATCTGCCACGATGATGCGGCAGCCCTTTTGCGAAAATTTCTCCGGAGCATACCGGCGACAATGGGTCACAGGAAAATGACGAATCCATAAATAATTTGACAATGGGTGACAATCATGGTAATATAATTTTAAAAATTTAATTAAAAATATTTAACTAAGAGGTGTGCTTATGCTGGAGAAAGAATTCGAGAAATTGTATTATAAATTCCGTTCTAACTACTGTAAGAATCTTTTTGCCAGGGTAAATGAAGGGGAAGGAAGCTTAAGTGCGACGGAATCCTATTGTGTGGAGGTAATCTTCCTGCTTGATCGCCCTACCGTCCATGAGTTTGCAGATTATGTCAACATCTCATTGCCAAATGCTACCTATCGTATCTCCAACCTGATCAGAAAGGGTTATATCAGAAAGATTCCATCCCAAAGAGATCGGAGAGAGTTCCATCTGGAGGTTACAGACAAGTTCCTGGACAGCTACGGCGCCAACACTACCTTCAACACCCAGCTGATGCAGGAAATCAAGAATAAATTCAGTAGTGAAGAAGTAGCTCAGTTAGAAGTAATGATTAAAAAAATAGTCAATGAAATTATGACATGAAAAGAGGAATAATATGGGAATTAGAATTATAACAGATTCTACATCAGATATCAGCAGCGAGCAGGCAGCGAAGCTGGGTATAACAATCGTGCCGTTGAAGGTAATCTTCAGTGATCGTGAATATAGGGAAGGTGTTGAGATTACCATCGAGGGTTTTTATGAGAAGCTTGTTCAGGCAGAGGTGCTGCCGACCACTTCACAGCCCGCTCCGGATGATTTTCTGGAATATTTTAATGAAGCCAAGGAAGCCGATGACAGCGTTATTGTTATGTTGATTGCAGGTAAATTAAGCGGTACCGTACAGAGTGCAATGATTGCAAAAGAAATGGCTGATTATCACGATATACATATCATAGACAGCAACACGTCGATTACAGGTCTCCGTATTTTGGTTGAGCATGCAGTGAAGCTTCGTGAGGAGGGGAAAACTGCCGGTGAAATAGTGGATACGATCCTTGCGCTGAAGGATAAGGTTGTCCTGCTTGCGATGGTAGACACCCTGGAATACCTCCATAAGGGAGGCCGTTTGTCCAAATCCTCAGCCATCTTAGGCTCCCTATTGAAGTTCAAACCAGTCATAACCTTAAAGGATGGGGTAATTA
>JAEZHX010000242.1 GCA_023436765.1 Bacillota bacterium | reverse complement strand
GCCTATCCCTTCAGGGAAGTTACGAAGGAGGATGTCAAGGATGTACTATGTATGCTGGCAGGAGATTATGAGCACGAGAGAGAGATACCGGCACGTCCGAGAATTCTCTATGACAGAATCCACGAGAGAGTAGAAGGAGACCCCTATAGCCGTATGCTGGCTGTCTCAGCCGGGGGTACGATTCCTGATATGGGTTTATTTGCGGTTAAGACCGAAAACGGTGTTAAAATCGGCGAACTGGATGAAGAATTCATCTTTGAAGCCCGTGCAGGGGATAAATTCCTGCTGGGCAGCTTTGCCTGGCAGATACAGAGTATCCTGAAGGATTCCATCATCGTAACTCAGTCCAATCATTACGGTGCTCAGGCTCCCTTCTGGAAGGGGGAAGCCAAGGGCCGCTCTCTTCAGACCGGACAGGCCTTCGGCAGAATCCTCGGAAATTTATTCAAGGCAAATGAAAGAGATGCACTGGAGGAAGAGCTGTGTAAGCTTGGTCTCGACGAGATTACTGCCTCCCATGCGGCAGATTTTATGAAGCGTCAGCTGGAAGCCACCGGAGTATTACCCGACGACCGTACCATATTTATCGAGCATTTTAGGGATGAAACCGGAAGTCATCAGATGATGGTCCATTCTGTTTACGGCAAGCAGGTCAATTCACCTCTGGCTATCCTTGCCGCAGAAGCAGCTAAGCGACTGACGAAGACCAATATCAGCCACTTCGATGATGATGACGGCTTCCTGTTATTCCCTTATGGAGCCTGTGATATCCCGGAGGGCTTACTACAGGGGTTAAAACCGGAGGATGCGAGACCGGTACTGGAGGCCTTGCTTCCCGCAACCCCGATCTTTAATATGACCTTCCGCTATAATTCCGCCAGGGCATTACTCATGGGGGTCAGGAAGACCGGCCGTCAGCCCTTATGGGTTCAGAGGCTTCGCAGTGCAGAGCTCCTGGATCATATCATTCAGTATGAGAAGCATCCGCTGATCCGTGAAACCAAGAGGGAATGTCTGGAGGATTACTGGGATTTGAACGGTGTGGAATATGTCCTGAACAGTATCCGGTCCGGCAACATTAAGGTGTATGAGGTATATTTAGAGAAGCCTTCTCCGATGTCATTACCATTAAGAAGACAGGCAGAGGGAAATCTTCTCTATGACTATACTCCGACTCCGATCAGTATCCATCGTGCCGCAGAGGATGCCCTGCAGAAGGCAAGAATGATAGCTCCCGCAGCGGAAGAGCTGGCTAGAGTATCGGAGCGCAGACGGCTTCCGGAGGATGAGAAGCAGCTCCATTCCTTGTTAATGATGGAGGGGGATCTGGTAGCCGGTGAACTGGAGGTTCCGATCGAATGGCTGGAGCTCCTCGCACATCGAGGTCAGGCATGCTATATTGAACCCGGATTATGGATCGCAGCCGAGCTGGAGGAAAAGTATAGAACAGCACTGGAGCTGGGAGACGCGGAAGTCAGGAAGCAAATCGTTCAGCGGCTATTACGTTACCGTGGTCCGCAATCCCCTGAGGGAATCGGCGAGCGGTACCTCTGGTCCGATGTTACAGCTTCCGAGCTGCTTACTTCTCTCTGTGAACAAGGGAAAGCAGTCTTAAGCGACGGACTTTATTATCATGCGGAGCTTTATGACCGAGCCAGACAGGAGACAATTAAGAGCCGCAGAAGACAGATCAGAACCCTTCCCTCCGAACGGTATGCCTCTTTGCTGGCCAACCGGATGAGAATAGCCGCTCCACCTGCCGAACAGCTGGAACGCTCCTTAAGACAGCTATGTGGTCAGGTATTTTCACCGGAGCTGTGGGAGAGTACCTTGTTGCCAGTCAGAGTTACCAACTATCGGCCGGAGCTTCTAGATAACCTTCTTTCCCAGGGAAATCTGTTCTGGCATATGACAGTCGAGGCAGGCTTATGCTTTCATTCCTATGATGATATTGATTGGGAGTCCGATCAAAGCCCCGTATTGGAAACCTTGGAGGGAAATGAAAGGATATTATATGATGCCCTGCTAAAGAGAGGTGCCAGCTTTATGCAGCGACTAGCCATCTTACTTGGTGGTATCTCTCCCTATGATGCGTTACTTGATCTGGCTGAGAAGGGATTGGTCTGTGCTGACAGCTATTCACCGGTCCGGCAGTGGTTGAACCGGGATAAGCTGAATAAGGGTTCAGCCAAAGAACGTGCCGGTGTCCGTGCGAAAGCGATGACGAATGGGCGATGGGAGATTACCCGACCGTTACATCCTCTTACAGTGGAACAGCTACTGGAGCGAGCCTTTGACCGTGCGATAATCTTAAGCCGGGAGACGCTTCAGGGCTTACCATGGTTGACTGCACTGGAAACTCTTCGTGTATGGGAATATACCGGACGAGTCCGCCGTGGTTATTTTATCGAGGGTCTTTCGGGAATTCAGTTCATTCGGGATAAGGACTTTGCAGGAACCATGTACGCGCTGGAGCAGTCAGATCCCGAGATTATCTGGCTGTCAGCCATAGATCCGGTCCAGCCCTGGGGCAAGGTTCTTTCCCATAAGCAGGATCGAAGCTTTATGAATATTCCCGGTAACGTAGTAGCACTTCGTTCCGGTATTCCGATTGCAGTCCTTGAGCGTCAGGGTAAGGTACTACGGGTGTTTGAGGAAGAGTTTATCGAAGAAGCGCTAAAGTGCTTCGCTGAGGATTATGCCAGAAGGAGGCTGTATTCCACCCTCAACAGGATTACTGTAAAGCAATATCCGAAGGAAGCGGCAGATGCCCTGTCAAAGGCTGGTTTTATCAGGGAAATGCAGGATTATACCCTATACCGTAGCAGCAGATAGCACAGTTCAGATTATGAGAATGATATTTATAAATTTATTTATAAAATAATCTTGTTAGGAGATGAGGAATGATTAGAAAACTAATTGAAAACGACAGGACAGAAGTCTTAGATTTTCTACCAAGAGCCATCCATTAATTTATTTATGATAGGAGACATCGAAGGGTTTGGCTTTAACGAAGACTTTCAGACCTTATGGGGGCAGTATACTGAGGATGGAGTTCTAGAAGGCGTGTTATTACGGTTCCATGAGAGCTATGTCACATATTTTACTAATCCGGAATTTGATATCACCGAATTTGGGAAGATCATATTAAATAATAAAGGACGGATTATGTTATCCGGAAAAGAAAGTCTCATTAAGAAGTTCGAAGAGGTATTGCTGGAACATCATACGAAAAGTATGTATTTTTGTGAGCTTACCAGCGGTGAAAGTCTTAAGGATATCGAAAACTCAGGCAATATCCTAATAGCAGCAGAAGAGGATGCCGAAAGAGTTTACAATATGATAGAGCAGATCGAAGAATTTCAGGCTACGAATTCCATTGACAGGATTAAGCAGAAGATCAACACAAGGACCGGCAGAATCTATTATATACAAAATGAGAAGGGTGAGATGATATCAATTGCCCAGACCTCAGCAGAAAATTCAAAATCAGCCATGATTGTCGGAGTAGCCACCTTACCCGATCACAGGTGCAATGGATATATGAGTAGGTGCCTGTCAAAGCTATGTATGGATGTCATGTCAGAGGGCAAGACCCTATGCTTATTCTATGATAATCCGAAAGCAGGAAGTGTCTATCACCGATTGGGATTTAAGAGCATCGATAACTGGACCATGATATCTCTGGATCTGGGATAATGTAATGGCCACTTAAATTAATCGTAATCCAGTTGTTCTGAAAATCCGGGGTAGCATGATGCTTTTGTCATTGGCTTAACTTGAATCCAACATATTAATAGTAAGAAACCGCCTAAATAAGCGGTTTTTAGCTGTCCAAATAAAAAATGTTACCGAATTTGTGTCAGTGAGAACAAGAGAATGGTTAAATGCAGTAGAAATTACAAACCTTTACACAACTGTAAATATACGGTATAATCCTTTATATGTTGATTTTCAATTGCTTTCTATTGATAAGCATAAAATATACTTTAAGAAAAGGTGATTGTTTGACTATTTTTAAAAATGCATTTCCAATTCTGGAATATGATGACGAAAAAGATGGAGTTATAATACCAAA
>JAEZHX010000237.1 GCA_023436765.1 Bacillota bacterium | reverse complement strand
AATTATACCGCATCTGTTCCACTGAGACACCCTCATAGGAGGAGGAGGGGTAGCCGTAATAGACCCAGAGGAAGGTACAGATCTTCATTTCTTCCCCGGGCTGAATGAGAGAGGTTACTGATTCAGGGGTAAGAACAACAATCTCACCCGGGCCCAGTTCCTTGCAATCGGTATATCCGAGATTAAGATATGCAAAGCTTTCAAAGGCAGCACAGTATGCGTCTTCCTTCCGGCCAATGGCAACCGGTGTTCTTCCCAGGCGGTCCCTGGCAGCATAGATGCCTCTCGGTGTCATGAGCAGGATCGTAATGGAGCCCTCCACCAGCTCCTGGGCATACCGGATTCCGTCAATCAGATTTTCCTGCTGATTAATCATAGCCGCTACCAGCTCTGTGGCATTGATGTCACCGCCGCTCATTTCGAGAAAATGAGCATTGCCCGAACGGAAGATCTCCTTAACAATTGCATCTGAATTATTAATTTTACCTACCGTTGTGATGGAATAGGTTCCGTGATGGGAACGGACAATCAGCGGCTGAGATTCATAATCGGAGATACATCCGATTCCTAAGGTTCCCTCCATCCGGTTGACATCCTTTTCAAATTTTGTACGGAAAGGGGAATTTTCAATATTATGGATTGCGCGGTCAAAACCATTTTTACCATATACAGCCATGCCGCCCCTCCTGGTACCCAGGTGTGAATGGTAGTCCGTCCCGAAGAACAAATCGAAAACGCAGTCATTTTTTGAAGCTACTGCAAAAAAGCCGCCCATTACTGATCCTCCAATAATTTTCTTGTATTTGTTAGAAAAATCATATTACAGGAAAAATTATTTGTAAATGTAAATAGGCGGCTTCATCTAGTATTAATTCTAATGCTATTTATAAGTGGAGCACATGTCTGCAGGAAGGGCCGATGCCACCTCCCTCAATCACATCCAGCCTCCATCCAGGTTAATGATCTGCCCAGTCAGATATTCATTCTTATATGCAAGATGGTACACCAGATCCGCTACCTCATCTGCACGACCCAGTCGGTCAGCAGGGATCTCACTGATCAGCTGTAATAATTCATCGTCTGCCAGGAAACGGTTCATCTCCGTATCAATCGCTCCGCAGGCAACCGCATTCACCTGAATGTTACTTGGGGCCAGTTCCTTGGCAAGAGCCTTGGTAAAAGCATTCATGCCGCCCTTGGAGGCGGAATAGACCGACTCGCAGGAAGCACCTGTATTACCCCAAACGGAGGAGATATTAATGATCTTACCGTATTTCTGCTTCACCATATCCGGAACAGCGAGGGAGCAGCAATTGAACACGGAGCCTAGGTTCGTAGCCATAACCTTGTTCCAGTCTGCCGGAGTCATGTCGGTAAAGAGGCCAAGATAGGAGATGCCGGCATTATTCACCAGGACATCTACTTTGCCGAATTGCTTCTTAATCAATCCAAACAGTTTAGCTGCATCCTCATAATTTCCCATATCACCCAGGTATGCGAAACAGGGTACCTGATAGGCTTCAATTTCACTCTTCGTTTGCAGAAGCTGCTCCTCCTTTTTCGAACAATTGATTACGACATTGTAGCCTTTTTTTGCAAATTTCACAGCGATAGCTTTACCGATTCCTCGGGAGGAGCCTGTAACCAATACGGTCTTTCTGTTCATTGGCATCATCCTTTCACTTAGATCATGAGCATAGGATATCATAACCTAATATCCGTCTTCCTGCTTCTGATTATAGCATATCCCCCTTCTCTGCGAAAGAGAAGTTGAATAACAATTACCGATGTGATAGAATAAATCGGATGAGGTGGTCACGAGATGAATAAAGCCGGAAAGATATTTCTAAACGGATTGTTGAAATCATTTATATGTATCGCTTTGGTGCTTGGTGCAGCAGTACTGAGTTATCATTTTGCTTTTCGCCTCTTTCATATTCCGGAGGATGTGGAGGAAGTAACCGCCGGGTTTGTGACAGAGCAGCAGCGTATTACGACAGCAAGCCTGGAGGATATTTCTAAGAACCTTATCTTTTGCGTAGATGATAGCGGGGAGGTCTTAAGGCTGCTTCTCGAAGTATATCCCTGTGCACAGAAGAGAATGAGCTACATAACGATTCCGGTGGAGACCCGTATCATGATGTCCGATACCCTGTATCAGAAGCTAATTCTGATCAATCCGTCTGTTCCGCAGCTTATGAAGCTGTCAGGCATCACAAAGCATTTTCCGGAAGGAACGGCTTACGAGTATGGGGTACTCTTGATAGAGGAGCTTCTTAATATAAAACTGAGCTATTATACCGTAATGCCGATAGAGCTCTATGAATCGGTATTTCGGACCGAAGAGCCGAACGAAGCTGCGATGGAAAGCGGTGATGGACCGGAGAGAGTAGAAGGCGCCTATCCCAGAGAGATATTTTCAAAGGATTTTTTGACCAGGATACATAACATTCGGACCGAAGAGGAGCTGAGGGATTATCTGGAAGAGGTGTATGAAGAACTACAATCGAATCTGCCTCTGGAGGACAAAATGAACTATTTGGATAGCTATCTTAAGCTGAGAATCGACAGCATCACCTTTGATCTGATTGCAGGTGAGAAAACGAATAGTGCCTACGTGATCGACAGGAGCAAAGCAGCGGAGCAGCTGACTCTGGCAACCGGGCAAGTAAGGTAAAACAATAAATGAATAACGACTTTATCAATGTATAAAGAATTATAAAATGAGTACATTAAAATTATACACATAATTAACAGGAACTTTATGCCATATTCATTTAAGGAGTCCTTATGATCGGACAGAATATAAGAAATACCCGATTTTTAAGAAAATATGCAATGATTGTCATCGGAGCCATTTTGATGGCCTTATCTGTCAATCTGGTTTATGAGCCGATGGGACTGGTTACCGGTGGAATATCAGGTATGGGAATCGTCGTCAAAAAGCTTACGGAAGGGGTCCTGGAAGGGGGAGTACCAATCTGGCTGTTCACCGTTTTCTGCAATGTTCCCCTGATTCTGGCATCAATTAAGCTGAAAGGGCTGCACTTCTTGTTGCTGGCACTGTTGGGGACTACTGTATATATCCTGACCATGATGCTGTTTCCGATCAATACCATCAAATTTGATGATGCCTTGCTGGCCTCCATTTGCGGTGGGACCATCGGCGGAGCCGGTATGGGACTGGTATTCTCGGCCCAGGCCTCCACAGGCGGGACGGATCTTCTGGCTATGCTGATTCACGGATATAAGAAGCATATTTCGGTAAATCAGATCCTGATGCTGATTGACGGAATTATCATAGTCCTCGGCGCAATTGTATTTGGTCTGGGAAATGCCCTTTATGCCATCATCGCCATCTTTATCAATGCCAAGGTATCCGATGGCATCCTGGAAGGCTTGAAATTCGCGAAAATGGCTTATATCATTTCGGATCATTACGACACGATTGCTGCAGAAATATTGACTTCTCTGGACCGTGGAGTGACAAGCCTGAATGCTACCGGAATGTATTCCAACAAGGATAGAAAGATGCTGTTCTGCGTTGTTTCTAAAAAGGAAATAGTGAAGATAATTGAGGTATCAAAGAGGATAGATCCCGCTAGTTTTATCATAATCAGCGATGTCAGAGAGGTTATGGGAGAGGGTTTTATTGAATATAGACAGTAAATAAATCAAAATTTCATGGGATTATCGGTAAAAGTACTTATTTTTACTCTTAATATACAAATTATACAAAAGGGTAAAACCTATTTTGTTAAAATGGGATATGGTTTATGCTGGTTAAATGGTGTATCATAACAGTTATAGAAATGGTACAAGAAATACGATGTAGAAAATTTAGGAGGATAGAAAATGGCAAGTTTATCTTTGAAGAATATTACAAAGCAATATCCTAACGGAGTTATTGCGGTAAAGGATTTTAACCTTGAAATAGCTGATAGAGAATTCGTTATTTTCGTAGGACCGTCCGGTTGCGGTAAGTCAACGACACTTCGTATGATTGCTGGCCTTGAAGAGATTACCCAGGGTGAATTATGGATTGGCGATAAGTTAGTTAACGATGTTGAACCTAAGGATAGAGATATTGCGATGGTATTCCAGAACTATGCTCTGTACCCTCATATGTCCGTATATGATAACATGGCATTTGGTTTGAAATTAAGAAAGGTTCCGAAGGACCAGATTGATAAGGTTGTTCACGAAGCCGCTAAGATCCTTGATATTGAGCATTTATTAGATCGTAAGCCGAAGGCTCTGTCCGGTGGTCAGAGACAGCGTGTTGCGATGGGTCGTGCTATTGTTCGTAGTCCTAAAGTATTCCTCATGGATGAGC
>JAEZHX010000236.1 GCA_023436765.1 Bacillota bacterium | reverse complement strand
AGGTATCTTTCCCCGGTATCAGGAAGCAGTACTACGATATTCTTACCGGCATTCTCAGGTTTCTTAGCAATCTCTGTTGCCGCCCACAGGGCTGCTCCTGAAGATATTCCAACCAATACACCCTCGACCTTTGCCAGTTCTCTACCTACTACAAATGCGTCCTCATGATTTACAGTGATTATTTCATCATAAATACTTGTATTCAATGTATTCGGAATAAAGCCTGCTCCAATTCCCTGAATCTTATGAGCCCCTGCACGACCTTCGGACAGCACCGGTGAATCTTTCGGCTCTACTGCTACAATCTTTACTGCCGGATTCTTAGATTTCAAATAAGCCCCAACACCTGAGATTGTTCCGCCGGTACCGACACCGGCTACAAAGATATCGACTTTACCGTCAGTATCATTCCAAATCTCAACACCGGTAGTCTCTTCATGAACCTTCGGATTATTTGGATTCTCGAATTGGGAAGGAATAAAGCTGTTCGGAGTATCCTTCTGTAGTTCCTTGGCCTTCTCTATGGCACCCTTCATCCCCTTTGCACCTTCGGTCAGAATTAACTCTGCTCCATAAGCCTTCATCAGGTTTCTGCGCTCTATGCTCATGGTTTCCGGCATTGCGATCAGAAGCCTTAATCCATAGCTTGCGCAGACACTTGCCAGACCAATTCCAGTATTTCCGCTGGTCGGTTCGATAATCACCGTCTCCTGATTGATTACCCCTTCTTTCAGTGCCTCTTCTATCATCTTTCTTGCGATACGGTCCTTCACGCTTCCTGCGGGATTGAAGTATTCCAGCTTCGCAATTACTTTTGCACCCAGTCCATGGGCCTTATTATAGTTGCTTAATTCTAATAAGGGTGTATTTCCGATTAATTCTGTAATCTTTGATTTGATATTCGCCATAATAAATTCCTTTCTGCACCCTTCGGTGACTACAAATTCTAAATTCTCAATTCTCAATTCTCAATGTTTAAGCCTAATTCTTATGTTCTTTACTGCCGTCTGCAATATCATAGTTTTCATACTGCTTTAGTATGTTTTAAATATAAGTATATAATAAACCCACTATAACATTTTGTCAAGTGGGTTTTATAAAATACTGGTATTTTTTTCAAATTGATTATCTTTGGTTAACTCATATCATGAATATAAAGTGTGTTCATGATCTCCAGCTCCGTTCGGATATCGCAAGCAAGCTGGCATATCCTATATCGAGTAGTCGAAGGGCATCATATTTTTATGGCGGTCAACCAGATCCTGCAAGGTGATGCGATCAACTACACTTCGAATGGCATCATATAGCTCTATCCAAACCTCTCTGGTTACGCAGCTTACACCTCGAGAGCATTCATCGGCATCGTCATTCAAGCAGTCTACCGGAGCAATACTTCCCTCTGTCAGCCGTATAATCATTCCTACAGTATATTCCGAAGGTTCCTTGGCAAGCTTATAGCCACCCTGCGCTCCTCGAATACTTTTGACATAGCCGGCTTTATTTAATATGGATATAATCTGTTCAAGGTACTTTTCTGATATCTCCTGCCTTCCGGCTATGCTCTTAATCGTAATATACTCACCGGTATTATTCAGGGCCAGATCAAGCATTAAACGCAGGGCATATCTTCCTTTGGTAGAAATCTTCATGTTTAGCCTCCTCGTAATAGAATTATATAACCATAAAGTTAACAATTCCTAATTATTGCTTGTTATAATAATAACATAGCAGCAAAAGGATTTCAATCATTTATTCTGACACCCTTCTCTGCTATTGATCATGTGCTTTCACGGCTTTCACCGCCTCGTACCAGAGAGTCGAAGCAGCTGATATTATTACTACAAATATAAGGATGGAGAGAGGCAGCGGCCTAAAGGCAAGATAATACGAAACAGGGGAATAGAGCATAGTACCGAGCCCGAGGAGAATGAAAAGACCCAATAGCCATATTCCCTTTTCCTTCCGAAGCTTTCTTATCGTCTGAAGAAAGGATTCCTTCTCGGAGCAATTCACTACTACCAGGAATATATTCGACAGTATAAGTACACTGTACCCAAAGCTTCTAGCCTCCCCCGCAGACCATCCCAAACGATAGGTGATCAGATAGGACCCAAAGCTCCCAAGGAATATAGCCAATCCCTGCAGCAGGCTCTTCAAGAGGAGTCCGTGGGACATCAGTTTGTCATCCATCCTCCCGGGCGGCTGCAGCATTGTATCCTCCTCTGCCGGCTGCCTCTCCAGAGCAACGGAGCAGACCGGATCCATAATGAGTTCCAGAAGAATGATATGGAGTGGCATCAGCATAAGATCATCCTTCGGAATTCCCATTAACGGTGCGACCAATGAGATCAATGCAATCGGCAGATGAATGGCCAGAATATATCCGATGGCCTTCTTGATATTTCTACGAATCCGCCTGCCATCCCGTACCGAATCCAGAATTGTCTGCAGGTTGTCATCCAATAGCACCAGATCCGCAGCTTCTTTGGATACCTCAGAGCCCTGCTTTCCCATCGCAACTCCTATATCCGCGATTTTCAGAGCAGACGAATCATTGACTCCGTCACCGGTCATGGCTGTTACTTCTCCATTGTCCTTCAGTGCTTTAACGATTCTCATCTTATGAATCGGCATTACCCTAGCAAAGATATTACAGTGCTTTACTGCTTCTCTTAATTCGCTCTCCTTAAGCTTAGAGATATCCTCCCCGGTAAGAAGTTCTTCGCAGTTTTTAATTCCTACCTGCTTTGCTATGGTACTTGCGGTCTTTGGGTAATCCCCCGTAATCATGATAATCCGTATCCCAGCCCGATAGCAGGCCTTGATCTGAGGGATAATATTGTCTCTCGGAGGATCATAAAGTCCTATCAGGCCCTTTAAAATCAACCTGCAATCCATCAGCTGCTCCGGTATCGGTTCCGTTCCCGGCAGCACCTGCTCTGCTACCGCTATCACACGAAGCCCTTCCCCCGATAGCTTCTCACATTTCTTCCTTACACTTTGCTCCTGTTCCTCACTCAGTACACAGAGAGGAACCACCGTCTCAATCGAACCTTTTACCGCAATGATCGTGTCCTTTCCTAAGCTCCAGACCTGGCCCATCGCCTTAAGTTCATTTGTGAAGGGATATTCCCTCAGAAATCTGATTCGATCAGTAGTCAGGATACAGGCCTTCAGGCAATCTGATTCCAGTTTTCCCTTGATACATCGTATACCACAATATTTCAGCATAGCAATCTCCATCGGATCATAGGTATCCTCCTTGCAGGAAAGTGCTACTGCTCTGCAAAGTCCGTTTTCTTCGTGCTCCAGATGGCTGAATTCCTTCACTTCCATTTGGTTTTTCGTAACAGTACCCGTCTTATCGATGCATAATACCGATACGTCTCCAAGTGTTTCCACTGCCGACAGTCTTCGGACCAGGGCCCTCTTCCTCGCTAGCCTTAAGGCTCCCATAGAGAGATAAACGGATTGAATGACCGGAAATTCCCCGGGAACCATCGATAAGGCCAACACCACTCCTGCAAGAAAGCTCTCGATCAGACGCTGCCCGAAGGGAACTCCCTTCATATTATAATAGGTTGCGAGTCCTACCATAAAGAAGAGAATGGCCGCAAAATTGGTAAATTGACCTGCCAAATGCTTCATCTGTTTTTGCAGCGGGCTTGCTTCCGGCCTGATTTGTTCCAGCTGATCGGCAATCTGCCCATATTTTGTCGCAGTCCCGGTCTGCTCCACCTGAATCGTACCATTTCCCAGGACTACCATGGTCCCTGCATAACAGTAATCCTTCCCTTTCTGTTTCCATACTCCCTCTGCTTCTCCTGTCAATATACTTTCATCCACACATAAACCGTTGGAATAAAGTAATCTACCATCTGCCGGAATTCTGATCCCTTCCGAAACCAGAAGAATATCTCCCGGAACCAATTCTTCGCTTAGCATATAGGTCTCCCTGCCATCCCGGACGACCTTTACCTTAGGTTCTGATAATTCCCTCAGCCTCTTCAGAGCATTTCCGGTTCTCACCTCCTGCAGAAAATCTATTCCTATCACAAACAGAACAAAAAATATCATAATAACACCATCCGTCATCTCCCCAAGGAAAAAAT
>JAEZHX010000198.1 GCA_023436765.1 Bacillota bacterium | reverse complement strand
TACACAGAAATTAGGAGCAGTTTCCTCCTGACCCTCTGTTTCATCATTTCTCGGAGTAGATGTCAGCTTCTCTGCTTTCACTTGGATCGTCCCGTTCTTATTCTCTTCCCCATCTTCAGACGATGCTGTCTCCGGAATGGTTCCCCAGCTTCTGCGATAGGAAGCTATGATAGCTGTCTGCAGCTTCCCGACTGCTGTCCTGCGAAGCTCATTCAGCCAGGCTACCGGCACGAAGATATTCTCTCCCGCATCGATCTCAAGCTCATCCATATAGAATAAGGTGTCTCCAAGCTTCTTAAGCGGTTCAGCCAGCTTCTCCTTTGTCATGGGCTGATTTTTTGCTTCCTGAACCGTCTCCCGTGATACCGTAACACTGATCTTTCGATCACTCAATGTCAGGGTGAGCTCTTCCCCGGGTCTGGCGGTAAGGTGACCTGTGGTCCCCCTTCTCCTATCCTGGTTAAGATAGGCTTCTGTAATTCGGCTCAGAAGCTCATTGTTCTTTGTTCGGTATACTGCGGCTCCTTTATGAACTGCTTTTAGATCCGCCCTCCCTTTATCCCGTTCTGCGGGAGGTCTGCCGACATTGGTCGTCAGGGTTGCCCCTTTCTGCTTTTCATCCTTCAGAGTGAATTCGTAGCCAGCCTCTTCCTCCTCGCTCCTAATCTCCAGGATATCCTGTGCATTTACCGATTCCTTCAGGGTGATTGTTACCAGGCTTCCCTTTACGGAGGTCACTTCACCGACATAGACACCGCTGTGATTCGGGCGGGATAAGGACATCATCTGCTTCCCGTGATAGCTCTTGCCATAACCCTCTGAGAAGCCTCCCCTGTTATAAAGGTCCATCAGGTCTGTCAGATCCTTCTCATATTCCGGGCTCTTTAGATAGGCTTGATATCGATCCGATCCATACTCGAGGTACAGGTCCGTACATTTCCGATATACATAGGCTACTCCGGCGGAATACTCCGGTCGCTTCATTCTGCCCTCAATCTTGAAGCTATCGACGCCAGCCTCCACCAGGTCCGGTATCAGCCGGAGCGTATGGATATCCTTGGGGCTTAACAGGTATTTTTCCCGGTCTGACGAAAGTCTGCTGTCTTCTGAATAGAATTTATAAGGCATCCGGCAGGGTTGCGCACATCTTCCCCTGTTTCCGCTTCTTCCTCCCAGCATGCTGCTCATCAGACACTGACCTGAATAGCAATAGCATAGGGCTCCATGTACAAAGGTCTCTATTTCAAGATCGGTATTCTCGCGTATTGCTTTGATTTCCTTCAGGGAAAGCTCCCTTGCCGTCACAAGCCGGGTAACTCCCTGGTCCTTTAACAGATTGGCTCCCTGCGCCATCGTAATCGTTGTCTGCGTACTGGCATGGATCGGAAGTCCCGGGAAATTCTTATGAATAAAGTGCATAACTCCCGGATCCTGTACGATTACGGCATCCAGTCCTTCGAGATAAAAGCTCTCCAGGAAGTGATACAGACGTTCCTTTCTCTCCTCTTCCTTAATCAGCGTATTTACGGTGAGGTAGAGCTTCTTATCCCTGAGATGGGCTTCATCGATGGCCCGCAGCAGGGACTCCTCCTCCAGGTTATTGGCATAAGCACGGGCTCCAAAGCTGCCTCCTCCGATATATACCGCATCACAACCTGCATTCATTGCCGCCCGCATGCTCTCATAGGAGCCCGCCGGGGCAAGTATCTCTATCCTTTTGTTCATTTTGTTAACCTTTCTTTGTGTTTTCAAGCGCATCTACCGATATCACCCGATGAGCTCATCAATGCCACTGTATCGCTACTTATGCTTTCTTTTAGGCCGGAAGCAAATAACCCTATCGTTTAGTTTCAGTAAACAGAACAGCAAGTATACCCCAGCTCTAATCTATCTATGACCGACTGTAATCACCCGCTGGATATAAAAAGGCTATCCCCGGATACGTGATACGGCCAAACCGTATTCCTCTTTCCTTTTGGACAGCCTCAAAAATCTATGTTATCTTCTCTTTGCATCATTCAATTCAGTTTCCAAACGGACGATTTTCTTCTGAGCTTCATTGATCTCTCTCTTCAGATCCTCAATCTCTTTTTGAGCAGAACCAAGTTTAGTCTGGGTAGAGATAAGTTCATGTTTCAAATCAAATATCTCATTACTCTTCGAGTCATTCTCTACTTCAATTTCCTTCACCCTATGCATGGTTTTATGAAAATCATCTGCGATATTAATCTGGATCAGAATATTCTTCAGGTCAGAATCCAAAAAGCGATATGCATCCCTGTTACGGAACTCATTATATTTACTATTGATATAAGAAGCGATCTTCTGCAGATACTCCTCGCTCTCATATCCACTTAACGTATATCTTTTGTTATTAATGATAACCTCAATATCGTTAAACTTATTCATTCCATTAACCCCCCATTCATCTTTGGAAATCAGGAAGATGCATTGCCCAATATCCATATTATAACTGATGTCCCCCTGTTATACAAGCAGTCATTATAAAGATTCATCCACCTTTCATCCGTAGGTCCTTCTCTGTACAGAGGATGAATGTATGATCTTAACCTTGCAGTAATCCGATATGTTTATAAGCGAGATCCGAGGCCACCCTGCCTCTGGGAGTGCGGAGTATCAGTCCGTTTTGGACCAGGTAAGGCTCGTAAACCTCCTCAATGGTTCCCACATCCTCACCGATTGTCGTCGCAACTGCTTCTATTCCGACCGGACCACCGTTAAACTTCTCAATCATCGTAACAAGAATCTCACGGTCGATATGATCCAATCCCAGTTTATCCACCTCTAACAAATCGAGGGCAAAGCCAGCGACCTCCTTCGTGATCCTGCCGTCATATTTCACCTGGGCGAAATCTCTGACTCTCTTTAACAAACGATTTGCCAACCGTGGCGTTCCCCTAGATCTTCTCGCCAGTTCCGTAGCTCCCTCCTCATCAATTCCTACCTGAAACACCTCAGCGGAACGGAGGATAATCTGCTTTAATTCCTCTATCGTATAGAATTCCAGACGGTTCACAACTCCGAAACGGTCCCTCAAGGGCGGGGTCAGCATACCGGCTCTGGTGGTTGCCCCAACCAGCGTAAATTTCGGAAGTTCCAGACGGATGGATTTCGCAGAGGCACCCTTTCCTATGACAATATCAATCGCAAAATCCTCCATTGCCGGATAGAGCAACTCCTCCACCTGACGGTTCAGCCGATGGATCTCATCCACGAACAGGACATCCCCCTCCTGAAGATTATTTAAGATTGCAGCCATCTCGCCCGGTTTTTCAATCGCAGGCCCGGAGGTAATCTTGATATTCACTCCCATCTCATTGGCAATGATCCCTGCAAGGGTTGTTTTCCCTAATCCCGGCGGTCCGAAGAAAAGCACATGATCCAGCGTTTCCTTCCTCTGCTTCGCCGCTTCGATATATATTTTCAAATTATCCTTCACCTTAGCCTGACCGATATAATCTCCAAGGAGCTGTGGTCTCAGGGTACTTTCGAGCTTTTTGTCCTCATCCAATATTTCTGTTGTTATCATCCGCTTTGCCATGCTATTCTCCATCATCGTCATTCATTGTAATCCTGAGCGATCTTACTCCCATTTTATCCTTCTCTATGTCATTACTATTTCATTGATCTACTTTGATCATAAGTCCGACTACCCGCTCTGCTCCTATTTCCTTCCGAGACATATAGCTTACATCTTCTTCAGACAGAGCTTAAGGATCTGCTCCGAGGTCATATCCTCCGTGATATCCACCTGATTCACGATCTTCATAGCATCCGAACCGGAATATCCGAGTACAGTCAGGGCTTGGATTGCCTCCTCCTTCTTACCGAAGATACCCGCTCCCTCTCTCTTATCTGACTGGTTGATCAGCTTCTGCTCGAAGGCAGTCTCCAGCTTGAACTTGTCCTTCAGCTCTAAGATCAGCTTGCTCGCTGTCTTACTTCCAATCCCCGGTGCCTTGGCAATGGTCTTCGCATCCTCAGCCAGCACCGCAAATCGGATATCATCTGCAGAGATAGAAGACAAAATGCCCAAGGCTCCCTTCGGTCCAATCCCATTCACAGTGATCAGAAGCTTGAACATCTCCAGATCATCCTTGGTTAAGAAGCCAAACAGGCTTATCGCATCCTCCCTAACATGCAGATAGGTGTAGAGCTTAACAGCAGTACCCTTGGAGGGTAGCTCCATAATGGAGGAGGTGGGCAGAGATACCTCATAGCCGATGTTTCCCACCTCAAGAACCACATAAGTTTCCTTTATTTCCGCAAGTTCCCCTTTTAAATACCCGATCATCCTGCCACCTCATCACCTCCGGCTTGTCCGGAGAATTATCGTACTACATCTATCTTTATTTCTGATCTGCCTTTTGATTTGTATGATCAGTTTCCTTAGTCCGGAAGCTTCTCAAAGCGTCCTCTGGAGATATTCAGTCGTCCTTCCTTTAGATAATTCAGGACTTCGAAGGCCGTTATTCCAAGGGCCTCCGATATCTGCAGAGCATTGCTGTTCGGATACTCCTTTAGGTAGGCTTCAATATCATCGAAGTGGTCATCATCCACCTTCCTGCAGGTCTCACAGGTATAGGCTTTCAATCTGGACATAAATACCTTATGGCAGTGCTTACACACATTCGTATACATGACTGTCTCCTTCCCAAAAGCATCCCTGCTTCATGTCTTCTAACCGAGCTCTTCGAATTCTTCAAAGTCCGATCATTTTTCTCCTGCGATACTACATCAAAGTAGAGAATAGATTCAGCACCATCTGATACAGCTTCATAAACAGCGGCCGGCTCCTCCATTCCTCATAGGTAACCTCTCTGCTCTCCTCCATGGTCTTGATGAGATCCATCCGGATCGTATCAGTCACCTCCCGGTTGCAGATCCATACACCGCACTCATACTGGAGGTGAAAGCTCCGGTAATCCATGTTAATGGTTCCTACAATCGCAGAATCCTCACTGATGATCGACTTGGCATGGATAAAGCCCGGCTTATATTCAAAGATTCGGACCCCTGACTTCAGAAGCCTGCCATAGTTATAGTTCGTCAGCAGCTTCACGTTCTTCTTGTCAGGGATGTAGGGTGTGATAATTCTTACATCAATACCGCTGGTGGCAGCCGTGATCAGAGCATCTCTCATATCATCTTCAATTATAAGATAAGGCGTTGTAATGTACAATACTTTCTTGGCATAATATATCATCTGCTTATAGATATTCTCAATCGGATTCTTCGGATTGTTCGCTGGACCATCCACGATTACATGGCAAAAGACATCATTCTCTTCGAAGGATTTGGTTGGACGAAACGCCTCGTAATCCACCTGTTCTATACCATCGGATGAGGCTTCCCACATCTGAAGGAAGGCTACGGTAAGTCCCCAAACTGCATCTCCTGTCACCTTCACCGCACTATCCTTCCACACCCCGAAACGTTTTACCAGATTTACGTATTCATCGGCCAGATTCATACCACCGGTAAAACCAATATTGCCATCAATCACAATGATTTTCTGATGGGATCGGTAATTCATATAGAGCTTATCTGTGTATTTATGAATAGGATTGAACACGCGAATCTCAAAGCCTTCACTTTCGAGGATCCTTTTAAAATGCCTTGGTGTTCTAAGCATGGCTCCGAAATCATCATAGAGGAACATCACCCGGACCTTCTGGGATATTTTCCTCAGCAAGAGCTCATGCATTCTGTCCCATAGTACACCCTCCCCGACGATATAGAAGTTCATCAGGATAAACTGTTCTGCTTTCTCCATCTCCTCAAAAATAGCTTCAAAGGTATCCTCCGCCATAGGGTAATAGTCTATCTTATTATTCTTATATAACGGTAAGTGATTCGCATCCAGATATCTGGTCATTCGGCTCTTTGTCGGATATTTCCTCTCAAATTCCTTCATCACCTCAGGCTTGCGTTCCAGATACTGATAGCCCTTGGACAGCTTTTGAAGAACCTTTTGATGAATTCTTTTCCCCCTCCGATTACCCCAAAGGATGAACATAAGGAATCCGGTAATCGGAAGAATGGCAATAATGCATATCCAGCTGATTTTATAGGAAACATTACGGTCATCATTTACCAAAGCAATTATAATAATGATACTAAGTACCTGCAGAGTATAATACAGATAGACTGAAAAGCCTCTTAATACATAAGTAAAGTAGAATATTAAAACAAATTGTAATAATACAAATAGTCCCACGATAGCCGCACGAAGGAAGCCACTCAAGTAGCCCTTAATTCTTCCGGTCATCTCTTCCCTGGTATCCTTGTTCAATATCTTTACCCCTTTCGTTAACAGCCTTTCCTTGAGATCATGTAATGCTATTTCCCGTTTGCCTGCCTTCATACCGGGAAAGGCTCTCAGGATACGGATATGTATCTTCTTCATCGCAAGTGACTGGTATCGATGTATCAATTCCTTCATTCCTGCCTCTGCCGCCTGTCGATAGCCCTTAAGCTCCACCTTCTTCTCTCCTGCGATATTATGGAGCTTTGAATCCAAGGCAGTCCTCAGTTCCGCAAATATCACTGATAGACGGAGGCCCGAAAGCTTCTCCCTGATCTCTTCCTTCGTATCATACAATCTGGCAATCAATGCATATTCCAGCAGCTCTTCCCGTAATACGGTAAGCTTCTGCAGAAGAAGATCGAATTTCACGGTGTAGATGGTCGTAACTATAATATCGGCAATAAACAGGACGAATATAACATATCCGGCAATTTCTCCGAATTGTCTGGGAATCAGACTGATGATCAGATGAATTCCCGGTTGAATCAGTTTCAGCATTAATACGGAATAGAGTCCCCACAGGATCGATACCGATAGGCAGATCCTGCCCTGCAGATTGAAACGGTAGGTGGAATAATCCCACCAACGGGTATGAAACAGCTTTTCCATCACCAACGAGGTAACATACTCCAACGCTGTTGCTAGAATACAGCCTCCTGCAAACAGGAAAAGCAGCTGATCACGGTTATTCCAGAAGATCAGATAGATCATAATACCGCCTGTACCATAGATTGGCAGTATCGGTCCGTTTAAGAAGCCCCGGTTAACGAAGGTTCTTTTCTTAATGGAAACTAAAATACTTTCATAGATCCAGCCGAAGAAGCTATAGATAAAGAATATGTAGAACACCTGATAAAATTCTTCACCAAAAAGCCGCTCTTCCACATCAGCTTCCTCCCCCCTCTATTACCAAATCATGGTTCAATCCAATAATACCTTATGGATAATTTTATCATACCAGAACATTTAGTAAAGTATAGAATTCTGAAAATTTCACATTAATTCGCGGATTTCTCTTATAATACCTTAAATCCTTACCATGTAACCTTAACCTCCCCTGGAATCATTTCCTCCACGGCCCGGCTGGTAACCCGGAAGACAGAATAGGAACCGGAATCATATCCAAATTTCTTCTGCTTGGTGTTTTCCTAAAAATATGGTAAAATATGAGTGCATCCGTTCCTAACACTAATTACCGAAATGAATATTTCTTATTTGTTTGTGCAACGTATTGCTTGGAATTCAATGAATGCTCATGAAGCTAAGCCGGAAAGGAGATATATACGAATGATTATCAGAGATTTTCCTGTGGAGCTGACCCTCCAGTATCCGCTGGATATAAAATATGATCTGGAGAAGACCGTGTTTTTTGACATTGAAACCACCGGCTTTGCAGCGGAATCCACCTATCTCTATCTGATCGGATGTATCTGCTATAAGGCAGGTACCTTCCGTATGCTCCAATGGTTTTCTGAGGATCTGACGGAGGAGAAGCAGATCATCTCCCTGTTCTTCGAATTTTTAAAGGACTATGAGGTATTTGTACATTATAACGGCTCCGGATTCGACATTCCCTATCTTCAGAAAAAAGTGGAGCTCCACCGGCTGTCATATTCCTTTGATGCTCTGACCAGCATCGACCTTTATAAGATGATCGCTCCGATTAAAAAGCTATTCCGGCTTCCTAACTACAAACAGAAATCCATCGAGATATTTTTGAGCGTGGACCGTGAAGATACATCGGATGGAGGTGATCTGATACAGGTATATCAGGGTTATCTGGGAAAGAAAAAGATTGAAAAGCTGCGAAGTGTCAGAAATGCTCCGAAGCTGCCCTCTGTCCCTTCTGAAGCGGACGAGCTGCTTCGTACCCTTATGCTTCATAACGAGGATGACCTTAAGGGCTTGGTACAGATCTTACCTATCCTTTATTATTCGGATCTCTTCCATAAACCCTTCCGTATTCTTCAGGCTGGAATTACAGGGGATAAGCTAACCATACGAATGGAGCTCTCCTTCCCGCTACCGGTACAGGTCAGCTTCGGAAATGATCTGTTCTATTTTAATGCCCATGAGAAAGCAGCCCTATTGACTGTCTTGGTCTATGAAGGAGAGTTGAAATTCTTCTATGATAATTATAAGGATTATTACTATCTGCCTGAGGAGGATACTGCCGTACATAAGAGTGTCGCTCTATTTGTGGATAAAGAATTTCGTCAGAAAGCAAAGCCTTCCAATTGCTATACAAGAAAACAGGGTGTATTCGCGCCTCTTTACGCCCCCATCCTGTCACCTGCTTTTAAGCAGACCTATCAGGATAAAATGTCCTTTATAGAAATTCATACTGATTTCCTGCTTCAGGAGAAGAACCTGGAGCTTTATGCAGACCATGTCCTGCAGCATATGATATCGGGCAAGTCCTGAGCGTTCTCCTGTTCTGT
Organism: Bacillota bacterium; assembly: GCA_023436765.1. Lineage (GTDB taxonomy): Bacteria > Bacillota > Clostridia > Lachnospirales > Lachnospiraceae > Mobilitalea. The sequence goes on along the minus strand of JAEZHX010000198.1, from coordinate 345 downwards.
CCGTATAGGCAAAATATCCTTTGCCTCAACTCAATAGAAATGTGTACCCATGGCGCGCAAACACAAAAAAAACCTTCCGGAAACCGGAAGGTCTTCTGATTAACCATTATTCAGCCTGGGGAAGGATCTCCTTCTTGTTGTAAGAACCACAAGCCTTGCATACTCTATGCGGAACCATGAGCTCTCCGCACTTGCTGCACTTAACCAGGTTCGGAGCAGTCATTTTCCAATTAGCTCTACGGCTGTCTCTTCTTGCTTTTGAATGTTTACCCTTAGGACAAATAGACATAGTCACACCTCCTTAAAATTGTTAAATATATCTCGGATTACTGACATTCTGGGATC
>JAEZHX010000194.1 GCA_023436765.1 Bacillota bacterium | reverse complement strand
TGATCTCTGCCGTTCTCTTTGCACGGATCAAAGGGCTGGTAAGAATCGCTTTGATCTTCCTCCCTTTGAAAGCCTGGCCGCATATGATTGCCTGCTGAATCCCGTTATCGTTCAGGGGGATGTCCTCTCTGCCCTGAAGCTTGCCCTCCAGGTTCCAATCCGTCTCTCCGTGCCTGATCAAATAAATCCTCATATGTTCCTCTCCCATGTTGAAATACTCTGCCTGCTGTTATAGGTTATGTAATATCAACCCCAAACGGGTTTTTCACCATTATATCATAACCTTCTACGATTTCCACCATTTTTATCGAAGTTAAAAAAAGATGCAGCCCGGAAGCCACATCTATTGAATCATCATATCTTATACATTTGCCGCTACGGCCTTACCATTGGTCTCAAATATTGCTTTGACCTCCCTCAGCAGCTCCTTACTGGGTTCTTTCGTGTCAGAGAGCTTATATTCCAGTCCAAGCTCCTTCCACTTATATTCGCCCATCTTATGGAAGCCCAGTAGCTCAATCTTCTCCACATTCGGGTAGTGATCCAGATGCTCCGACAGCTTCTTCACACTGTCCAGATTATCTGTGAGCTGTGGCACCAGTACATAGCGAATCCAGGTCCTGATTCCCTTCTCCTTCAAATAATCCAAGAACTTTAGGGTCGGAGATAAGGAAACACCGGTAACCGTCTTATAAACCAAAGGATCGTAATTTTTGATATCCAGGAGTACCAGATCAGTATACTCAAGAAGCTCCTTAACTGAGTCATTCCAGATGAAGCCGGAGGTATCTAAGGCTGTGGAGATACCAAGCTCCTTACATTTCTTATTTACCTCCAGAAGGTATTCGGCCTGTAGCAGGGGCTCCCCTCCGGTGAAGGTTACTCCTCCGCCGGAAAAGTTCATATAGGATTTATACTTGATGATTTCACCCATCAACTGGTTTACCGTATACTCCTTACCCTTTGTAACGTCCCAGGTGTCCGGATTATGGCAGAATTGGCATCGTAAAGGGCATCCCTGCAGGAACACGACAAAGCGAATCCCAGGTCCGTCCACGGTCCCAAGGCTTTCCAGGGAATGGACCCTTCCTATTTTCTCCATTGTACCACCCGCCTTTCCGGTATATCAATTTATCAACAATATATGGATAACCCATAGATTGCTACATTACTATATGATCAATTATATCCTTCTATCTTTCGTGGAAGGTTCTGTGGATGACATCCAGCTGCTGCTCACGGCTCAGCTTTACAAAGTTTACAGCATAGCCGGATACACGGATGGTCAGCTGAGGATATTGTTCAGGGTGCTCCATCGCGTCCATCAGAGTCTCACGATCAAAGACATTGACATTGATATGATGTCCTCTGTCATGGAAGTAACCATCCAACATACCGGATAGATTATTGATACGCTCTGCTTCATCCTTACCCAGTGCCTTTGGAACGATTGAGAAGGTATAGGAAATTCCGTCCTCTGCGTGCTTGTAGGGAAGCTTGGCAACAGAGGCCATGGATGCTACCGCACCCTTCTTATCCCTGCCGTGCATCGGATTAGCTCCGGGAGCAAACGGCTCACCGGCCTTACGCCCGTCGGGAGTACTTCCCGTTTTCTTGCCGTACACCACATTGGAGGTAATGGTTAATACGGACAGTGTATGCTTCGCATCACGGTAGGTCTTAACCTTTCTCAGCTTGTTCATGAAATGCTCTACCAAATCAACCGCAATCTTATCCACGCGGTCGTCATTATTACCATAGGCAGGATACTCGCCCTCAATCTCATAATCCACTGCCAGTCCGGCCTCGTTACGGATGACCTTTACCTTGGCATATTTGATGGCGGACAGGGAGTCTGCCACTACCGACAATCCTGCGATACCGCAGGCCTCTGTACGGAGAATATTGATATCATGGAGTGCCATCTGTAGTCTCTCGTAGTTGTATTTATCGTGCATATAGTGGATGACATTCAGGGTATTAATATATAACTCGGAAAGCCAGTCAAGGGTCTGGTCGAACTTCGCCATAACCTCATCATAATCAAGATAATCTCCGGTTACCGGAGCGAACATCGGCGCTACCTGCTCACCGGATTTCTCATCCCTACCTCCGTTAATTGCATAGAGTAATGCCTTTGCCAAGTTAGCACGAGCTCCGAAGAACTGCATCTGCTTACCGATCCTCATGGCGGATACACAGCAGGCGATACCGTAGTCATCGCCCCATACCTCTCTCATAAGATCATCACTCTCGTACTGGATCGAGCTGGTATCGATGGAAACCTTGGAGCAGAATTTCTTGAAAGGCTCCGGAAGGAATACGGACCAAAGGACTGTAAGGTTGGGCTCCGGTGCGGGTCCTAGGTTGTAAAGCGTATGCAGTACACGGAAGCTACTCTTTGTAACCAGAGTCCTGCCATCCATTCCCATGCCTCCGATGGATTCCGTAACCCAGGTAGGATCTCCGGAAAATAGGTCATTATAGGAAGGGGTTCTTAAGAAGCGTACCATTCTGAGCTTCATAACAAACTGATCCATCAACTCCTGAACCTCTTCTTCTGTAATCAGTCCGTTCTTTAAATCTCTCTCATAATAGATATCCAGGAAGGTTGAAACACGACCAAGACTCATAGCCGCACCATCCTGCTCTTTGATTGCACCTAGATATGCAAAGTACGTCCACTGGGTTGCTTCGAAGGAATTCTTTGCAGGATTGCTGATGTCAATGCCATAGGAAGCGGCCATTTCCTTCAGCTGCTTCAGGGCTTTGATCTGCTCTGAGATTTCCTCTCTGAGACGGATGTCCGGAGATTCCAGAATCGGGATCTCTAAAAGCTTCTTCTCCCTCTGCTTATCCTCAATGAGCATATCTACGCCATATAGAGCAACGCGACGGTAATCTCCGATAATTCTTCCTCTTCCGTAAGCATCGGGAAGGCCTGTGATAATACCGGTGTGTCGTGCCTTCTTCATCGCATCAGTATAGGCATCAAATACACCGTCATTATGGGTCTTTCTGTTCTGGGTATAGATTTCTTCCGTTGTTTTATCCAGGGTATAACCATAGGCTTCCAGTGCGCTCTTAACGACACGAACACCGCCGTTCGGCATAATTCCACGCTTTAAGGGCTTATCTGTCTGGTATCCGACAATTACCTCATTTTCCTTGTCCAGGTATCCTGATCCAAAGGTTGTAATTGTAGACGGTTTTCTGGTCTCAACATCCAGAATCCCCTTCTTATTCTCTTCTAACATTAGCTCCTTTACCTGATTCCAGAGCTTCTGGGTTCTGGCAGTCGGTCCTGCCAGGAAGGAAGCATCACCCTCATAGGGTGTATAGTTATGTTGAATGAAGCTTCTGACATTAATATCAGTTGCCCAGCTTCCTGGTTGGAAATCATACCATTCCTGTCTCATACAGTGGTCCTCCTCATATGGTGATATCATTTCAAAAAAATGTTTGCTTCGCAGACATTTTATGAATCATGTATTAATAAACACCTGACTGGCAGGTATTCATTTTTCAAATATTCATACCATGAATCTATGTAAGCATCCTAGTCCTGTTACCTTTTATTTCTTTATAGTTTCATCATAATGAAA
>JAEZHX010000188.1 GCA_023436765.1 Bacillota bacterium | reverse complement strand
AAAATTCGAAAAACAAAAAACTGAGACAATTTCTTACATTGAAAGAAACGACGACGGATAACCTTATCGGAATACTGAAAGAAAACAGAGAGACGGTTATATTAGCCGAATTCATCTCAGATATGATTAAGTAAAGCTAACAGAATATAGATGATATTCAATTAAGATTAATCGTAAATCTCTTAATTCTCGGGACCGGATATACGCATGGAGGAGTTAACAATGAGACAGGATTTTTCGAAGGTATCGGAGCAGAAGCTTTCTGAGTTATTTCCGATTTTGATGGAAGCCTATAACCCCATATGGGCCGACTACTATATTTCTGAAAGGGAGTTCTTGAAATCGGTTTTTGGTGATGTACTGCTACGAATCAATCATATAGGTAGCACTTCTGTACCCGGACTTGCAGCAAAACCCACGATAGATATATTGCTTGAGATATCACAGGGTGTGGATTTAACATTAATCACAGAAAGATTGAAGGATGAAGGATATATTATCAACATACCTCCGAAGGACATAATCATGTACCTAAAAGGTTATACGCCTAAGGGCTTTGATGGGCAATGTGTACATATCCATGTGAGACCTTTAGGCGATTGGGATGAACTGTATTTTAGGGATTATTTAGTATTACATCCTGCTGTTGCTCTAAAATATGAAACATTGAAGCATATGTTAAAGGAGCATTATACTCACGATAGGGACGGATATACCGAAGCAAAAGGGGAGTTTATAAAGAAATATACGGAGTATGCTCGTGAAGAATTTCCGAACAGATATACCCCGATATAAACAAGAATGATAGATTTTAAGGATGTCACAACCAAATATCAAAAAAGATATTGAGGAAATAATGAAAGGCGGAATAGTTATGATAATGTCTATAAAATGTATCTTTTTACTGCTTTTAGTCACATTCATACTGACAGCCTGTTCACAGAAACCGGATAATAAGACAGCGTATTTAAACAATCAGGATACGGATAACAATTCCACAACAACAGCACCGGAGCAGCAATCGGACCACAATTCACTGATCATGGAGATACAACCTGCTGCAGCTGATTATACGAAGATGTTCGGTAAGCTTGACAAGCTGCCGGAAGGAAATGATTTCGGATACGATATCCGAAGTACAGATTTATCAGATTGTGATCTGAGCAATGAATACAGTAAACTGCTCCAAACCACGTTTGATAGTAAAACAGTATGGCCAGATTCCTTACCCGAGGATTTTAAACCTAATGAAATAATGGATCTATATAAAAATCCCGGTTTAGGGATAAGAACTCTGCATGAAAAGGGAATAACCGGCAAAGGGATAGGATTAGCGATCATTGACCAGCCATTATTGGTGGATCATTCAGAATATAAAGACCGGTTAAAATATTACTCGGAAAGAGAGTCTGTGACGTACCAGGAAGCTTCCATGCATGGTCCGGCGGTTACCTCCATAGCTGTCGGGAAGGATATCGGTGTTGCCCCGGAAGCAGACCTCTACTACATAGCAGATGATTTTCATATCATAAAAGACGATTATTCCTTATTGGCTGAATCTATTAACGAACTACTGGATCTTAATAAAACTATTCCCAACGAAAATAGAATCCGTGTAATCTCTATTTCCTGGGGATATGATACTAAGGAGGCAGCAGGCAGTGAGGAGTTAAAGAAGGCATACCAAAGGGCAGAGGATGAGAATGTATTTGTGATTACCACCTCTTTATATGCAAGGGAGGATATGGAGTTCTTCGGTTTGGATAAGTATCCCTTATCTGATCCGGATGATTTTAATTCCTATACTAAGATTTTCTATGGGAATGATAAGTCTACCTACAACATAGCGGTACCGATGAATTATCGTTGTACGGCGTCACCTACCGGAACAGAGGACTATGTTGTTTACCGGGAAGGTGGTAAGAGCTGGGCTACCCCATATGTAGCCGGATTATATGTACTGGCATGTCAGGTAAAACCGGATATCACTCCTCAGGAATTTTGGGAGCTTGCTGCTTCAACAGCACGAATCGGCAGTGGGACATATGAGGGAGATGAATATAAAACGCCGTTTATTGTTGATCCTGTTGCTATAATGGATAAATTGAAAAAAGAATGAAACTTCATTAGTAAGAAACTATATGAGAGGAACGAATTTATCGGGACGAAGTATTCAGAAGGCACACCTGTGATATATGCGATGAAAAAAGATCTAGGATGAGTAAATCTGGAGGGGAGTAAGATGGAGCAGGTGAATTTAACTCCGAAAGCTAGAACGAAATACAGAATACTGGCGGGCAAATATTATTACAGACTACGCAGGAGATTATACTGGTTATTTGGAAATGTTAAATTCGCATCCAAAAAAGAGCATCAGCTATACCAATATACATATAGCTCCCACAGTACACCTTTACTTCGTCAGCTCAAAGATGTCGATATGTACCTTCAACATAATAAGATAACGAATCTGAGACTGGCTACCGAGAAGCTGAATCATATCATTCTGAAGCCTGGTGAGGTTCTCTCCTACTGGAAGCTGATCGGTAAGCCAACGAAAAGAAAGGGGTATCAGGAAGGGATAATTCTGTTCTGCGGTACTCTGGGGACGGGAATTGGTGGTGGACTTTGCCAGCTTTCCAATCTGATCTACTGGATTACGTTGCATACACCGCTTACTGTAGTGGAACGGCATCGACATAGCTATGATGTATTTCCGGACAGCAACCGGACACAGCCCTTCGGAAGCGGTGCCACCTGTGTATATAATTACCGGGATTTGATGATTCGCAATAATACCAGGCAACACTTCCAATTAAACCTATGGCTGACAGAAACAGAGCTCTGCGGATGCTGGAGAGCTAACCATAAGCCGACGGAAACCTATCAGGTCTATGAGAAGGACCATTACATGAACAGAGAAATGTTCGGTAAATACAGCCGGCATAATACGATCCATAGAAAAGTCTTTGATTTGAATGGGAAAGAAATCGCTGATGAATATATTACGGAGAATCATGCTTTGATGATGTACGAACCGTTAATTGAAGTGAAAAAGGAAGAGAAATCAGTGGAGTAATTGCTTAATCGTTAGTAATTGGGCTAAGACCATAATG
>JAEZHX010000161.1 GCA_023436765.1 Bacillota bacterium | reverse complement strand
AAATTTATCATTGATGCGAAGGCAACCCAGATCGGCAGTACGATCTATGCCGTAAAACCCGGTGACGGCTCTGCCAGAGAGCAGGCTGCCAGCTGTCAGAAGGTCCTTGGAGGCTTAGCCAACATTGCGAAGGATTATGCGACGAAGCGCTATCGTTCGAACCTGATCAACTGGGGTATGCTGCCGTTCCTTTATGAAGGGGATTTACCGTTTGCGAACGGAGATTATTTGTTCATAAAGGATATCAGAAAGGCAATTGCAGAGAAGAATTCAGAGGTTATGGCCTATGTCGTGAATAAAGGAATGAAAGAATTCACGCTGAGGCTGGGAGAGCTGACGGAGGATGAGAGAGAGATCATCCTAAGGGGCTGTCTGATTAATTACTATAGAAATGAAAAATAAAATAAGGTCTTCGGGTAAGATTCTAACCCGGAGACCTTTTTATCGGTAAAGCTTTATGTATGAATAGGAAAAAGGAAGGACAGACGGTTTTTCAGTCATTGATTAACCGAATATCTCTCCATTTTCCCCGTTTCCAACGGATGAAGAAGATGATTGCCCGGATATTTTCATCTAAGGCCATGCCGATCCACACACCTACCAGCCCCAGCTTACATACCACTCCGAGGAAGAAGCCGAGTCCGAAGGCGACTGCCCACATGGAGACGATACCGACCATCGTAGGGAACTTAATATCTCCGGTCGCCTGCAGGGAGCGGACCAGCGTAACATTGGAGCATTTACCGATCTCTAGGAATACTTCGACCAACAGGATTTTCTTACCCAGCTCAAGTACCCTGGGATCACTGGAAAACAATCCGAACAGGAAATCGGAAAAGAGAAACATCGTGAGAGTCATAATGATAGAGACTAGGATCGAATTCCTCAGATTCGCCATGACCCGTTTATCCACCTTATCGATTTCCCCGGCTCCCATGTAATTGCCGATGACCACCTGAGAGGCCTGACCGACCGCTACGGAATAGCTGTTGGCGAACCAGGAGAAGGTTCCGGTAAGCACTCTGGTATTGATGGCAAAGGTTCCGAAGGTATTGATAATCTTCATCAGGAAGGTCATTACCATGGTAAAGCTTAAGGATTCCCCTCCGGATGGGAGACCGATCCCAAGCAGTTTATTCAGCTCCACGGTGGGGAAGGGTTTCAATAATTTGAACGATATTTTTGATTGAAACTTTTTCAGGAATAAGATAATAAACATAATGACTCCGGCAAGACGGCCGATATTAGTGGCAATGGCTGAGCCGGCTACACCATAAGCCGGAATGGGTCCAAAACCATTCACCAACAGAATATTACCTATGACATTGACGATATTAATGAATACGGAAATCAACATGGTTTCCTTCATCATTCTGTTGGAGCGAAAGATTGCCGAAAAGGTGGCGATCAAACCCTGCAGGAAGATAAAGCCACCCACCCATTTGATGAAGGCTGTTGCATCCGCAAGGATCTCTTCCGGAACCTTCATGAAGGCAAAGATCTTGTCAGTGAACAGCAGAATAATCAGGGATATCACAATACTGAAGATCAGGTTGACTGCTATGGATAGTGTATAGATCACCGATAATTTCTGCCTGTTGTTAGAGCCGATATACTGGGAGACCAATATCGTTGTTGACATACTGATGATTGTAAACATGATCAGCAGAAGATTTATAATTTGATTGGCATTTCCGATTGCTCCGACGGCATTTTCCGAATAGCTCTTTACCATATACTGATCCACATTTCCGACCATCATGGTTAAGGTCATCTCTATGAAGACAGGCCAGACCAGCTTAATCAGAGACTCATTCTTCATTTTTTGTGTATCTTTCTTTGATCGGTTCCTATTATTCTTCCAGTTACTTATGATTGTCATGGGGGTCTCCTGTAATCTGATTTTCATGATACTGTTTCCAAGTTATACGCCTATGCAAATGGTTTCGCAATGGATTATATTATATAACTTTTGTTGTATATTTCAGCAAATCTTTTAAGATATCGACATGTAAATATATCTTGTGATATCGGATGTAATATATTAGAATAGAAATGATGGTTCGAGAGAATGAATGTGCGGTAAAATAACAATAGAATATTACAGATGGGAGAGATACGATGGCAATCATTATTGACGGCAGGAAGATATCTGCCGAAATAAAGGATGAGGTAAAGGAAAGAGTTGCAACCCTTAAGGGAAAAAATATTGATGTGACTTTATGTGTAATTCAGGTAGGAAACGATCCGGCATCTTCTGTTTATGTGGGAAACAAGAAGAAAGCCTGTGATTATACAGGAATTAAATCAATTGCATATGAGCTTCCGGAAGAAACGACTCAGGAGGAGCTTGTAGACCTGGTGCAGAAATTGAATGCAGATGAAACGGTTAACGGAATCTTAGTACAGCTTCCCTTACCGAAGCATATCGACGAAGATGCGGTTATCCGGAATATCGCAGTGGAGAAGGATGTGGATGGCTTTCATCCCCAGAGTGTCGGGAATTTAAGCATTGGGAAGAAGGGCTTTCTCTCCTGCACACCGGCAGGTGTGATCGAGATGCTAAAGCGCTATGATATATCAGCTGAAGGGAAGGAATGTGTCATCATCGGAAGAAGTAATATCGTAGGTAAGCCGATGTCGATGCTGATGCTTCGTGAAAATGCGACGGTAACCATCTGCCATTCCCGTACAAAGAACTTAAAGGAGGTTGCAAGGAGAGCGGATATCCTGATCGCAGCAATCGGCAAGCCCCGTTTTATCACAAAGGATTATGTGAAGGAAGGGGCGGTCATCATCGACGTGGGAATGAACAGAGATGAGAATAATAAGCTTTGCGGGGATGTGGATTATGAGGATGTACTGCCTGTAGTAAGCGCAATCACTCCTGTACCCGGCGGAGTAGGATTAATGACCGTGGCGATGCTGATGCATAATTGTGTAGAAGCGGCATTGATGCAGAAGTAAATAATACCAATGCAGGTTCGGCAAAAAGGTTCATGCTTAACCCGCAAGGACGAGAGGACAAAGGAGATAGACTAATAGATGAATATATTTTTTGTATCACTGGGTTGCGACAAGAACCTGGTAGACAGTGAAAACATGCTGGGTATTCTGCATGGGAACGGATATCAGATCACACAGGAGGAAGCTAACGCAGAGATCATCATTATCAATACCTGTTGCTTCATCCATGATGCGAAACAGGAAAGTATCAATACCATTCTTGAGATGGCTGAATATAAAAAGAGGGGTAGCTGTAAGGCTTTAATCGTAACCGGTTGCCTGGCAGAGCGTTATAAAGAGGAGATTCTGACTGAGATACCTGAGGTGGATGCTCTTTTAGGGACCTCTAGCTTCACAGGAATTCTTAAGGTCGTAGAGGAGCTAACGGATGGACAGAAGTATTCGCGCTTTGATCCTCTGGATCTGCCCCCGGTTGCAGCGAAGGGAAGAGTACTTACCTCCGGAACTCATTATGCCTACCTTAAAATAGCCGAGGGCTGTGATAAGCATTGTACCTACTGCATTATCCCTCAGGTAAGGGGTAATTATCGCAGCATACCGATGGAGGAGCTGCTGTCAGAAGCGGAATATCTGTCAGCGCAGGGAATTAAGGAGCTGATTCTGGTCGCACAGGAAACCACCCTGTATGGTTCGGATCTATATGGAAGGAAAGCTTTACCTGAGCTTCTGACCAAGCTGGCAGGAATCAGCGGAATAGAATGGATCCGTATACTTTATTGTTATCCGGAAGAAATTACGGAGGAATTAATCTCCGTGATGAAAAACGAACCGAAGATCTGCCATTATCTTGACATCCCGATCCAGCATGCCTCTGACCGAATCTTGAAGCTGATGGGAAGAAGAACGGATCGTGCCGATCTGGAGAGCATTATCAGCAGACTTAGGACTGAGATACCCGACATCACCTTACGTACAACCTTAATCACAGGCTTCCCGACGGAAACGGAGGAAGATCATGCAGAGCTAATGGAGTTTGTAAAGACACAACGTTTTGACCGTTTGGGGGTATTCACTTACTCAAAAGAGGATAATACACCCGCAGCGAAGCTAAAGCCTCAGATTACCGCTAAAGTCAAAAAACAGCGACAGAAGGAGCTGATGAAGCTGCAGCAATCCATTGTCTTTGAAACGAATCAATCAAGAATCGGAAGGACCTACGAGATCATCACGGAAGGCAGAATTGCCGAAGAGGAAAATGTCTATATCGGGAGAACCTATATGGATGCTCCCCAGGTGGACGGTTTTCTATTCTTTACTGCTGAAGAGGAGCTGATATCGGGAGATCTGGTCAAGGTGAAAGTGAAGCAAGCCAAGGGTTATGATTTGGTTGGAGAAATTATGAAAGGAAGTGAATAAGAATGAATCTGCCTAATAAAATTACCATCTTCCGCGTATGCATGATTCCGATATTTCTTATTTTTATGCTGATCCCTGAGATCACCTATGGAAGGTATATTGCTGCAGGAATCTTTATATTGGCAGCGCTGACCGATGCCTTGGACGGTCATATTGCCAGAAAGCATAATCTGATCACAAACTTCGGTAAATTCATGGACCCGCTGGCGGATAAGCTTCTGGTGTCCAGTGCTTTGATCTGCCTTGTGGAATATAAACTGCTGCCTTCCTGGATAGTCATCATTATCATTGCCAGAGAATTCATTATCAGCGGCTTCCGCTTGATTGCATCGGATAACGGAGTCGTGATTGCTGCCAGCTGGTGGGGGAAGATCAAGACCAATGTCCAGATCGTTATGAGTGTTATGCTGATCATCAATCTGGATATACCCTTCATTAATGTCCTGGAACAGGTTGCGATCTATCTGGCTCTTGCACTTACTGTGATATCTCTGGTAGATTACATGCTGAAAAACAAACAGGTATTGGGGGAGCATAATACAAAGTAGTTTGATAAGAAATCATATTTATAGCAATCTTGGCTACGGAAGGAAGTAATTTTTTATGACGGTTGAATTGATCAGTGTTGGTACAGAAATTCTGCTTGGTAACATCGTTAATACGAATGCGAATTATTTATCCGTCAAATGTGCCGAGTTGGGTTTTTCCTTATTCTATCAGGTTGCGGTAGGGGATAATGCAGGCAGACTATCCGAAGTACTAAAGGCTGCCCTGTCACGGTCCGATATTGTGATTCTGACCGGAGGTCTCGGACCGACACAGGATGACCTGACGAAGGAAACTGTAGGCGAGGTTCTTGGCAGGAAACTGGTAATGGATGAGCACTCCAGGGAAAGAATCCGGGAATACTTTAACAGAGTACAATATCAAAATGCCGGTAAATCCTCAGAGGGTAAAGCCTCGGAAAGCAAAGCCTTTGCTAAAATAACGGAAAATAATTGGAAGCAGGCCTTGATGATTGAAAACTGCATCGTCGTGGACAATGAGAATGGTACTGCACCGGGCTATATCGTGGAGGAGGGGGAGAAGAGAATCCTTCTGCTTCCCGGACCACCCTCAGAGATGATTCCGATGTTCGATCAACATATGTTACCTTATTTAAGAAAGCTTCAGAATAAGGTCTTTGTATCTAAAATGGTTAAGGTATGTGGGATCGGTGAAAGTCTGGCCGAGACCATGCTGCTGGACTTGATAGAAGGTCAGAGCAATCCAACGCTCGCGCCCTATGCCAAGAGCGGAGAGGTACATTTCCGTGTGACGGCATCGGCCGACACGAAGGAAGAGGCTCAGAAAATGATTACCCCACTCTTAGAGGAATTATACCGTAGGTTTGATATTAACATCTATGCGGAGGAGGAAGAGGTAAGCCTCGAGGAGGTTGTTGTCCGCTTGCTGGCTGATGCCGGTCTGCAGTTAACAACAGCAGAATCCTGTACCGGTGGGCTGTTGACCGGACGATTAGTGAATGTACCGGGTGCATCAGAGGTTTTGAGGGAGGGCTTTATCACCTATTCCAATGAGTCAAAATGTAAATACCTTGGTGTTAATCCGGATACTTTAGAAAGTCATGGAGCAGTCAGTGAGCATACAGCCAGAGAGATGGCGGAAGGAGCTTCCCGAATGACTGGCTGTGATGCAGCAATCGCCATTACCGGCATCGCCGGCCCCGGAGGAGGCACAGAGAATAAGCCTGTCGGACTCATCTACATCGGTTGTCATGTAAAGGGTAAAACTACGATTAAGGAATGCAGATTCCGGGGGAACCGACAGAAGGTCCGGGAACAGAGTGTCATCTACGCTCTGGATCTTCTACGAAGATGTATCTTAGAATACACAGGGGCTCAAAAATAAAAATGTGAATTTTTCAACTCAAATGGATAAGTTTAGAATAATACCATAGAAATGACACAGTTGCATGATATTGTTGTATCGATGAAAGGTTTTTAACAGCCAAATGCTTTTCGCTTATTTATTCTACCAAATGGCAGCATGTTATCTACAGGCAGCCTGCACCTTTAGGTAGTAAGGAGGTTATTATGAAGCGATACAACAAAAAAATAATAATGATAACAATACTATCATGCAGCCTGGTGTTGTTTGGATGTAAGAATATAAGGTTAAATACCTATAATGACGCTAATTCCGGTAAGACGAAAGGTCAGGAAACAAGCGAAGCACTGACAGCTGATGAGAAGAAGGCATCTGACAACGAAAAAAACAATAAAGCTAACGAAAATGTAACTAAAGAGAATGAAGAAATCACCGGCAAGGCTGATGCTCCGACAACCGTGGTAATCCAGCCCGCAGCCAATGTGGAATTGGTAGTATATACCGTTAATTCCGATGCGGAGGTAGAAGCAGTTACAGCCATGGTTCCGAAGAATTCTGAGATAACTCCGCAGCTGATCGTAGAAACCGTTAAGGAGGCCATGGCTGAGAATTCTCTGATGATTGGAATTGAGAGCGTTACCACGGAGGATACCTCCGTTATTGTAAGCTTCTTTGCCGATCAGCCACCTCTGTCCAATGTAGGTGCCGGATATGAAACAGCAATACTTGATGCAATTGCACAAAGCCTGGTGGAAAACCTGGATGACTTTAACAAAGTGATTTACCGCGTAGAAGGAGAGGCATATAACAGCGGTCATATTGAGCTTGGAATTGATGAGGTTTATCTGGTAGATTGATCTGATTTATAATGATTAGGTCATTGGAACAATCCCTGGAAGTAGTCTATATCAGGTAATTGCGGTAGGTATTCATAAATCCGTCAATTACCTGTTTTTTATCATTTTAGGTCTATATCAGGATGTTTTTAGTCAAATCCCGTGTAAATTCGGATGCGTTATAAAGCGATGAGATACTGGGATAATAAATAAAGAAGAAGCATAGATAAAATATATTGTCTGGATGCTCATAAACCGGCATTTCTGACAGAAACAGGTGACAATATGAGTAAGGTATTTGTGGTCGGAGGCGGAGCCTCAGGAATGATGGCTGCCATCGCTGCAGCAGGAAATGGTAATCAGGTTACGATATTTGAAAAGAATGAAAAACTGGGAAAGAAACTATTCATTACCGGAAAGGGCAGATGTAACCTAACCAATGCCTGTGACTGGGATACCTTCTTTGATCAGGTTGTCACGAATCCGAAATTCTTATATCGTTCCTTTAGCCTCTTTAATAATTACGATACAATAGATTTTTTTGAGAAACTGGGAATGCCCGTAAAGATTGAACGGGGAAACCGTGCCTTCCCGGCCTCGGATAAATCCTCCGATGTTATCTCTGCTCTGAAGCAGGAGCTGAACAGGTTAGGCGTAACAGTTCGGTATCATAGTGAGGTCAGTGAACTGGTGATACGGGATGGCTCCTTCTGCGGTATCAAATTAAGGAACAGTGGGGAGCTGCTGACAGCCGACAAAATCATCATTGCAACCGGTGGGATATCCTATCCCCTGACCGGCTCCACCGGTGACGGTTATAAGTTTGCCAAGACAATCGGCCATACCGTAACAGAACTATCGCCCTCTCTGGTACCGATTCATGTGGCAGAGGATTATGTGAAGGAACTGATGGGTCTATCACTGAAGAACATTGAGGTTACAATATTTTCTGGAGACAAGCAGCTCTATCGGGATTTTGGCGAGCTTATGTTCACCCATTTCGGAGTCAGCGGTCCTGTCATCTTAAGTGCGAGTAGCTATATCATCGATAACCTGAAGAAGAAAGAAAAGCTTACCCTTAAAATAGACCTGAAACCCGCGCTCACTATGGAACAGCTTGATGCGAGAATTCTCAGAGATTTTGAACAATTTAAAAATAAACAATTTAAGAATTCCTTGGACCAGCTATTGCCAAATAAACTAATTGATGTTATTATTCGTCTAAGCCTTATTGATCCCGAGAAGCAGGTTAATTCCATTACCAAGGAGGAACGGCTGCGGCTTGTAAATCTTCTGAAGAAGCTTACGTTCCGTATCACAAAGCTCAGTGATTACAATCAGGCTGTAATAACCAGAGGCGGAATAAACGTGAAGGAGATCAATCCCTCGACAATGGAAAGCAAGCTGGCTTCCAATGTATTTTTTGTCGGGGAGGTACTGGATCTGGATGCACTCACCGGCGGTTTTAACCTACAGATTGCCTGGTCCACAGCCTATCTGGCAGGTAATAATTTGAATTAAAGCTGCGTAAATACTCGGTGCGCACATGGGCATCTAAAATATTTTTTCTTTGAGGTGGTTTATGAAATATTTCAGTATTGCGATAGATGGCCCTGCAGGTGCAGGGAAAAGTACCATCGCCAAGAAGGTAGCGAAGGCTCTTAATTTTATTTATGTGGATACGGGTGCGATGTACCGTGCATTGGGACTGTATTTCTTAAGGAATGAGATCGCTCCGACGGACAGTAACCGGATTGAAGAAGCCTGCAGCCATGTTGATGTCACAATCGAATATAAGGACGGAGAACAGCTGGTTATCTTAAA
>JAEZHX010000104.1 GCA_023436765.1 Bacillota bacterium | reverse complement strand
ATTATAGCATAGTATTTCTGGTTTTCAATGCCATTATTATATCTTCCCGATTTTTGCTTACGGCATGTATATGATTGACAGGCTCGCTGATGTATTCCAGGGAATGGGCATCGGAATTCGTTATGATATTGCATTCGGACAAATAAGAGTGCATATGAAGCATTTCGACTCTCTTGCCGATGTCCTTCAACTCCGCACAGGAAAAGGATGCATTCGGTGGGATGAAACCAAGATTGGATATCAGACTGTTTGATCCCTTATCCAGATGAGCCGGAATATAGACCCCATGGTACTCCTTCATCAGAGCCTCCAGGCTGTCGAAGGAAATGTCCGCTGCATTGATCAGCAGATACGGTTCTGTTCCTGTCATATGATCCTCTGCATCATAGATTTCCTGTCTGCCGAAGATCTTCTCATTATTCGGAAACTTCACAAGTCTAGAATAGACGTAGGTATCGAAGGCAAGCGCATCCCGCAGGTCAGCAAAAAGGCACAGCACATGAACCTCTTCTGCAGTGCAGAGCTCCATACCGGGAAGCGCAGTAATCCCCAACTTCTCGGCTAAGCTTAACACAGCAGGACAGTTCCTGCACGAATTATGGTCCGTTACTGCTATGACATCTAGCTCCTTTAAGCCTGCCATTTGAACAATATTCGCAGGTGTCATATCTTCACTGCCGCAGGGAGACAGACAGGAGTGGATATGCAGATCATAGGAAAGCTTAAGCATTCAGTTTCTGATAGACCGTCAGGGCCGCATCAAAGATGGGCAGCTCAGTGAGTAGAACTGTTATACCCTGTTCCTTTGCCTTTAGGCTTGCAGGACCATCCAAAACGATGCCCTCGGCAAGAATGATGCAGGAAGCGTCTGCAAGTGCTGCTACCGCCAATGTATTAATATTACCCATCACTGTCACCCAAGCGGCATCAGCTGGCAGCTTTCCCATCGCAATACTCAACAGATCGCAACAATACGGTACTGATATCTCCCTATCCGGATCAGCTCCTTCATTCAGTACCTTGAATAACCCCGTGCTAATCAGCTCTTTAATCTTCATACTTTTTCTTAGAGTTGAGAGTTTCTGATGACTGGTATCCATATTACCATCCTTCTCTCCTCTAAGCCTACCCCCTTCTGAATGTAGTATTTTATTTATCGTGTTGCCTATTTCTTCGTATCAATCTTCGATAATTCATCCGACAGCTTATGGATATAATCACGAAGGATGTGGATGCAATCCTGTTCCTTCGCTACACCGCGTACGATATCCTCTGCCAGGGCCTTACAGGTCGGAGCACCGCAGGAGCCACAGTCCAGTCCAGGGAATCTGGAGCATAGCTCTTCCACTCTTGACATCTTCGTGATACTATCCTGCATATTCTTCCCAAGCTTAAATACCGGTTCGTATTTTACCTCGTCCGTCCAATAGGCTTCCTTAATTTTTCTTCCCGATAGCCGTGATACGGCCACCGGCATATATTTTCTGAGTCTCTTCAGCTTCACCTTCGCTGCGTATGGGTTCTCAACCGTTAATACTCCCCCGACGCATCCACCGGCACAGGCGTTCAGCTCTATAAATTCCAGCTGATCGAACTTACGGTCTTCTAAATCCTCCAATACACGGATTACATTCTCAATTCCGTCAGCTGCCAGATAATTATCTATTAGCAAGCCTCCAGCTTCTCCGCCGGTTCCTCCCCAGCTGATTCCGATTCTGCCCGAGATCCCCAGGTCCTCCGTATCATCTATGCTCTGCTTCATTAGGGGAAGCAGTAGCGGGTATACTTCTTTGATCGCAAGAACCGCATCGATTTCACTCTTTTCAGCGCCGATTGGTGACTTCACAGCCGTTACCTTCGCCGGACAGGGAGAAATAAAGATAATTCCGATCTTATCCGAAGAAAGCCCTGTTTTCTCCATCGCATTCTTCCTGGCAATCGCTGCCGCCAGCTCGACCGGAGCACTGATCGGAAGCAAATGTTCAATTAAATCCGGGAATCTCACCTGAATTAAACGTACCACGGTAGGGCAGGCGGTACTGATGATCGGCCACTGCTCCTTATGCTCCTGCACATATTTTCTTGACATTTCTGAAACCAGCTCTGCAGCACCGCTAACTTCATAAACATCATTAAATCCCATCTTCTTCAGAGCTGTCAGTATAATATTAACATCCTCCAAATGATTAAACTGACCATAGAGGGAAGGTGCCGGGAGAGCCACCGTATATTCGAATTTCTGCATTACCTTGGGAGAATCATAGGTAGCTTCTTTGGCATGATGTGGACAGATCCGGATACATTCACCGCAATCGATACAGAATTCCTTCGTAATGGCAGCTTTGCCGTTTCTTACTCGAATGGCCTGAGTAGGGCAACGCTTGATACAGTTGATACAGCCCTTGCACAACTCCTCCTTCAAATGTACAGATGTAAAGAACTTACTCATCCTACTCCCCCCTTCTGCATCATAATGGTGTATATACGACGTTTTTCAGATGGTTGCAATATAATGCTAATAAGTATAGTCTTATAAATCCTAAATATCAAGATAGAAATAAGTAAATCTACCAATATCGTCTTACACCATCAAAACTCTCATCGTTACGATTGTTCCAACCCCTACGGTACTGTCTATCACCATTTCATCACTGTACTTTTTCATGTTGGATAGTCCCATTCCTGCTCCAAAGCCTAAATTACGTATATTATCCGGTGCCGTAGAATATCCGGGCTGCATCGCCAGTTCAATATCTTCAATTCCGGGCCCCTGATCCTTCAGGATCATCAGGATTTCCTCCGGTGATATGGTTACCTCTATATTACCCCCGCTGGCATGAATGACCATATTGATCTCACCTTCATACATAGCAATTGCTACCTTTCGGATGATTTCCGGATTCACCCCCATCTGTTTCAATACGCTTTTTACGTTACTGGAGGCTTCCCCTGCTCGGGTAAAATCATCCGCGGGTACCTGGTAGAATAAAGTGATTTTATCCTTCATCGGTATGTCGACCCCCCCCGCAAACCTTTTTCATACAGAATTCCACAGGCAGAAAACATGCGATGTCCGGAGGTAATCAGGGTAATATTTCGCTCCTTTGCCATTTCAATCATATTCTCATCCGGTACCTTGCCACGAACAAATACGATACATATGATATCCATCATCTCAGCGGTTCGTATCACCTGCGGATTACACAGCCCGGTCAACAATACGGCCTGATCCTTGACAAATGCCAAAACATCGCTCATCATATCAGAACCGCAGGCGGAATGTACCTCCCTGCCCTTCGACTCTTCACCCGTGACGTATCTGGCTCCTAATGCTTCTCTTATATCTTCAATTGTCATGTGAACATTTCCTCCAACAATAAATTACGAATTGTTTAATGTACTATAGAAAACCTCAAAAGCACTGCCATTTTCTTTCTTCGCCATGATAAGTGCTGCCCTGGCATTAGACAGCAGCGTTGGATATTCCAACTGTTCACCCTTCGTAAATGCAATACCGATGCTAACAGATAAACCGTTCCGGTTATGCTCAAAGCAATACCGGTTCTCGATCTCCTTGCAGATTTTCTCTGCCTTCTCATAGGCACTCCTGTCCGAACAGATACCCTTCATACAAACAACAAATTCACTTAATGCTATTCTACCGATGATGTCTGAGGTTCTGAACTTAAATTTCAGATAATCTGCGATCGAAGCCAGGATATTATCACCGTTCACAGTCTTCATCACCTCATTGATGACCTTATAATTATGGATTTCGATGAGCATTAGTGCAGAAAGGGATTCCGGGTCCTGTTTCGCTAATTCCTCCGCAATTGCTTTCTCCGCATAATCCTTTGAGCAAACCTTCGTAAGGGGATCCAATTGTGGAGCAGGTACTACGTCTACATCCCTTTTCATCGGATTAATCGTTGCCAGTTTCCCGATTACTCTATAAGGGTTCTTGTTCTCATCAAAGATAATGGAGGCATAGCAGACATACCAGGTGGGACCTCCCTCCTTCGGGAACAGACGGACTTCAAATCTTACCTGCTTCTTTCCGCTCATCATGCTCTTAAATATCTTAATTACAGCAGGAAGCTCAGAAGGAAATACAGTCTTCGTTTTCTCCAGCTTCTTACTGAATTCCTTGATCACAGAATCCTTGCCGAACACCTCGCGGAAAAGCTCACTGAAACTTAACGTGTCCTGGGCTATCTCATATACGAAATAAAGCTCCTTTGAGAGCTCCGATATTGTTCTGTGATAGTCAAATTCCTGTTCCAATTTTTTATATCTTACCATATGGTCGGTTGCATCCATTGCAATACAGGAATAGACCGGTACCACCTTTGTTCCGGATTGATAAACCTCAGTCGTTTTGTTGCAGTTAATCATTACCCATCGGAAGCTTCCGTTCGGTTGTAAGGTGCGGAAATTGATTACGATAATGTTATCCTTACGGTTCTTCTGAGCTTCCAGCTGCTGTGTAACATAGATGATATCCGCCGAATATACGAAACGGAGCAGGGCCAGCGGTGCATTTTGATTAATTTTCTCGGTAGCATTTTTAATCAGAGAGAAGAAGGTTTCTGTTGCATACAGGATGGTAAGATCATTGTCCAGGGCCACCTTAGCGATACCTCCGGGGACGGATTTTAACAAGGGTTCTATATTACTGGGATTTGTTTCGTTCATGGCTTCACCTCTCCTTGACTTGACTAACATTGTTTCTATTTACCATAATTTTCGTTGTGATTTAGAAAAGAACTGCTTTCATTATAATACGATTTGTCGTAAAATACAATGTATAAGAACCTAGCTCTATTGTCTTCCAGATCAATTTCTTTATCTGATGTGCGACCAGCACAGGCCCCTTATACACCTTGCATACATCACAACCGTAATTTCCGATATAATTGTTTATATTTTTTGTAGATTTTTTAACACAGTTGTGCTATAATGTCAGTGTTTTGTGGCGTTAACATATTTATGAGGAGGTAATACACAATGGGTATAACAAAAAAATCAGTACCCTTTGCAGGAACGAAGGAGCAAGAGGATGCGCTTTTAAAGGTTATCGCTGAGCACCGTGATGACAACGGCTCCCTGATGCCCATCATGCAGAAGGCACAAGATATTTATGGTTACCTGCCAATTGAGGTGCAGACCATGATATCTAACGAACTAAATGTTCCATTAGAGAAAATATACGGAATCGCGACCTTTTATTCTCAGTTTTCCCTTTATCCAAAGGGAAAATATAAAGTTTCTGTATGTCTGGGAACAGCTTGTTATGTAAAAGGTTCAGGTGATATTTTTAACAAGCTCCAGGATATGTTGGGTATTAAGGATGGGGAATGCACTGAGGATGGTAAGTTCTCTTTAGAATCCTGCCGCTGCATTGGAGCCTGCGGCTTGGCGCCTGTTCTTACAGTAAATGAAGATGTATACGGTAAATTAACTCTCGACGATTTGGATGGAATTATCTCTAAGTATAAATAGTATGATGACGGAATTGTCTCTTAATGTATTGGATATTGCTAATAATTCAATCCGGGCTGGTGCAAGCCTGATTGAAATCGATGTGAATATTAGTACATTGCAGGATAACCTGACCCTTCGCGTTTCCGATAATGGTTGCGGAATGACAAGGGAGCAGCTGGCTAAGGTTGAGGACCCCTTCTTTACCACCCGTACGACGCGAGGGATTGGTTTGGGAATTCCTTTTCTGAAGCAGGCAGCAGTCGGAACCGGCGGAAGCTTCCATATAGAGTCGGTCCCCGGAACAGGAACTACGGTTACAGCGACCTTTGGGCTATCCCATATTGACAGGATGCCTCTGGGTGATATCAACAGTACGATCTATACATTAGTTATTGCAAATACACAGATCGATTTTATGTACACCTATGATTTTAACGGAAAAAGCTTTATGCTCGATACCAGAGCGATCCGTGAGATTCTTGGCGACGTTCCGTTTACAGTTCCGGAGGTTTCAATATACATAAAAGAATATCTGAACGAAAATAAACAAGAGGTGGATGGCGGCCATCATGTATGACCCCCCACTAAGAAGCATTGAACAGTATATCAAATAGGAGGGAAACAGATGAAATCTCTTGAAGAGCTTAAGGCAATCAGGGAAATGATGCAGGGCCAGATGGGACTTCGTAATGAAAGCCATAATCAGACACGTATAGTTGTCGGCATGGCAACCTGTGGTATAGCAAGTGGTGCCAGACCGGTTCTCAACGCCCTTTCCGATGCGGTACAGACGAAAGGCTTAACCAATGTAGCGGTTGTTCAGACCGGTTGTATCGGACTGTGCCAATATGAGCCGATTATTGAAGTCTTAGAACCTGATAAGGAAAAAGTAACTTACGTTAAGATGACAGCGGAAAAAGCGCTTGAGGTTATAGATCAGCATATCATCCGTGGTCAGGTAATTAAAAAATATACCATATCCGAGCAACTCGGTTAATCCAAAGGAGGTCACGTTATGTATCGTTCACACGTATTGGTTTGTGGTGGAACCGGGTGTACTTCCTCAGGAACCCCAAAAATCTTAGAAGTACTGCAGGCTGAAATTAGTAAGGCCGGCTTAAAAGAAGAAGTAGCTGTCGTACAGACCGGCTGCCATGGCTTATGTGCCTTAGGCCCGATTATGGTAATCTATCCGGAAGCTACCTTCTATGCACTCGTAAAACCGGAGGATGTTCCTGAAATCGTTACGGAGCATCTGATGAAGGGACGTATCGTTACCCGTCTTGTTTATAAGGAAGAAGACAAGGAAGGTAAGCTGAAGTCCTTAAATGATACTGATTTTTACAAGAAGCAGCATAGAATTGCATTGCGTAATTGTGGTGTTATCAATCCCGAAAATATCGATGAGTATATCGCAACGAACGGTTACGAGGCTCTCGGTAAGGTACTGACCGAGTACACACCGGATCAGGTAATCCAGACCATCTTAGACAGCGGTCTCCGTGGCCGTGGAGGCGGCGGGTTCCCCACCGGCATGAAGTGGAAGCTGGCGAAGGGCAACGATGCTGATCAGAAATATGTCTGCTGTAATGCGGATGAAGGCGACCCTGGTGCTTTCATGGATCGTTCTGTCTTAGAGGGAGATCCGCATGTGGTGCTTGAGGCTATGACAATCGCAGGCTATGCAATCGGCGCATCACAGGGTTATATCTATGTTCGTGCAGAATACCCGATCGCAGTTGAGCGACTTAAGATCGCAATCGGTCAGGCCAGAGAATACGGCCTGCTCGGTGATCATATCTTTGGAACCGATTTTAGCTTCGACATTGATTTAAGACTTGGTGCCGGCGCCTTCGTATGCGGCGAGGAGACAGCACTTATGACCTCCATCGAAGGAAACCGCGGCGAACCCCGCCCGCGTCCTCCGTTCCCTGCACAGAAGGGCTTGTTCCAGAAGCCTACCATCTTAAACAATGTAGAAACCTATGCAAATATTCCTCAGATCATTCTAAACGGTGCTGAGTGGTTTGCTTCCATGGGAACAGAGAAATCCAAGGGAACCAAGGTATTCGCACTCGGCGGTAAGATTAAGAATACCGGTCTTGTTGAGATTCCGATGGGTACGACACTCCGTGAAATTGTTGAAGAAATCGGCGGCGGTATCCCGAACGGCAAGAAGTTCAAGGCAGCCCAGACCGGTGGTCCCTCCGGCGGATGTATCCCTGCAGAACATTTTGAAATACCTATTGACTACGATAACTTAATTCGTATCGGCTCCATGATGGGCTCCGGCGGACTGATTGTTATGGATGAAGACAACTGTATGGTGGATATCGCAAAATTCTTCCTGGAATTCACAGTTGATGAGTCCTGCGGTAAATGTACTCCCTGCCGTATCGGTACCAAGCGTCTTTATGAGATCCTAGACAAGATTACAAAGGGTAACGGAACCATGGAGGATCTTGACCGTCTCGAAGAGCTCTGCTACTACATTAAGGAGAATGCGCTCTGCGGTCTAGGCCAGACTGCTCCTAACCCGGTATTATCCACTCTGCGTTATTTCAGGGATGAGTATGTTGCCCACGTGGTGGATAAGAAGTGTCCCGCCGGCGTATGTAAGTCCCTTCTGTCCTATACGATTGATGCTGATAAATGTAAAGGCTGTACCCTATGTGCCCGGATTTGCCCGAACAGCGCTATCCAGGGTAAGGTTAAGGAAGCCCATATCATCGACCAGAGTAAGTGTATCAAGTGCGGTGCTTGTATGGAAAAATGCCGCTTTGGTGCCATCTCTAAGAGATAAAGGAGGAAACTATGGAAACGGTAAATATCAAAATAAATGGTATGTCACTTGAAGTACCGAAGGGTTCCACTATTTTAGAGGCGGCCAAAATGGCTCACATTGATATCCCTACACTGTGCTATTTAAAGGAAATCAATGAAATCGGTGCCTGTCGTATCTGCGTCGTTGAAGTAAAGGGAGCAAGAAGTCTCGTTGCCTCCTGCATGTATCCCGTAGCTGACGGAATGGAGATTAGAACCAACTCTCCCAAGGTACTGGAATCCCGTAAGCAGACCCTGGAGCTGATCCTCTCTGATCATGACAGAAAGTGTCTGTCCTGTATCAGAAGCGGAAAATGTGAACTTCAGAAGCTCTGTAATGACCTGATAGTATCCGATGAGAGGATCTTTGAGGGCGACCGTAACAGCTACGAAGTAGATGATACCTCACCTCATATGGTTCGTGATAATAACAAATGTATCCTCTGCAGACGTTGTGCTGCAGTATGTGAAAGAGTTCAGGGCATCGGTGTCATCGGTGCCAATGAGCGTGGCTTTGATACTACAATAGCCTGTGCCTTTGATATGGGCCTTGGCGAAACTAGCTGCGTTTCCTGTGGACAGTGTATCGCAGTCTGCCCGACCGGTGCACTTGCCGAGAAGGATTATACCGCTGATGTATTCGCGGCAATTGATGATCCCGAGAAGTATGTCATCGTTCAGACGGCACCTGCAGTTCGTGCTGCCCTTGGAGAAGAGTTCGGATATCCGATCGGAACCAATGTTCAGGGTAAGATGGTAGCTGCGCTTCGTCGCTTAGGCTTTGACAAGGTATTTGATACCGATTTCGCTGCTGACCTCACCATCATGGAGGAAGCAACTGAGTTCCTGGACAGAGTACAGAATGGTGGCGTGCTTCCGCTCATCACCTCCTGCTCACCCGGTTGGATCAAATACTGTGAGCATTACTATCCCGAAATGCTTGATAACTTATCCAGCTGTAAGTCTCCTCAGCAGATGTTCGGTGCTATAACTAAGACTTACTATGCCGAGAAGATGGGCCTTGATCCCAATAAGATCGTAATGGTCAGCGTAATGCCCTGTACAGCAAAGAAATTCGAGATCGGCAGAGAGGATCAGAGTGCAGCGGGAGTTCCCGATGTTGATATCTCGATCACTACCAGAGAGCTTGCGAGAATGATCGACCGTGTCGGCCTGAACTTTGCATCCCTTCCGGAGGAGGAATTTGATAATCCCCTCGGAGATTCCACCGGTGCCGCAGTAATTTTCGGTGCTACCGGCGGTGTTATGGAAGCTGCTCTTCGTACCGCAGTTGAAGTTCTTACCGGTAAGGAGCTTGCTAACCTTGACTTTACCGAGGTAAGAGGAACCAAGGGTGTGAAGGAAGCTACCTACAATGTCGCAGGAATGGACATTAACATTGCAGTTGCCTCCGGCTTATCCAATGCAAAAAAGGTACTCGATGATGTAAAGTCAGGTAAGGCAAATTACCACTTTATCGAGATCATGGGATGCCCCGGCGGATGCGTTAACGGCGGAGGACAGCCGATTCAGCCTGCCAGCGTAAGAAACTTCACAGATATCCGCGCAGAGCGTGCGAAGGCTCTCTATAACCAGGATGCGGCTATGCCAATCCGTAAGTCCCATGAAAATCCTTCTATCAAGAAGCTCTATGAGGAATATCTTGAAAAGCCCGGCAGCCACAAGGCTCATCACCTCCTGCATACTACCTATGTTAAGAGAGCGATTAACCAGCTGTAAAATTATTAGCAAAAGAATTGTTTCATAGAATAAATTCATCTTATGAAAGGCCCCTGTCATTCTTTATAACCCTTCCGGTTATTGGATTGACAAGGGCCTTTCATTACCTTTTCTTTCCTTCTCTATTGACTTCTTCCAGGTGTTTTTAGTATACTTATGGTATAGTAATTTTGGTCTATTCACTTTTTGGTTAATGAAAGGAGTGGCCTATATGGCAAATAAACCGAGTAATCCACTGCTGCTGCTTGATAACAGTAACATGAATACCTTGTTCAATGAAGGTGAATACAAATGTACGAATATGACCTTTGAGGAAGCCAGGGAAATTATCGGGATGTATGAAAAAGATGAAATCATCCTATGCTTTACCCACCCGGATACCTACGACATTATCTTTAACTACATCGGAGTACCCAAGAAGGATTATATATATAAACAGATCCGGAATATGAGGGTAAATCAGGATGGCGTTCTATTTAAGATCTATACAACTCCTTCCGAGACACAGCCGGTAATCCATGTAGACGGTGTAGAAGCCAAGAAGATTCAGAACATCTATGTATACTGCGTACATATTATGAGAACGAAATAAAATATGATAAAAGAAACGCCCCGGGGGGATGGGGCGTTTCTTTTTGTCGGGGGAGCAAATATATAAAGAAAGGGACTTCCATGCAGAAAATCATCTGCTTATGTCAGTCCCTGGGGTTAGCTTAACCATTATAATATTCCTTCGAGATGCCCAGTGCGTTCTGCCTTACGCAAAATATCTATCAAGCAATCCCTTGATACGCCCAAAGGCATTCGTACATTATTCGAAGTATCTCTTTAATAGTCCTTCGAGATGCCCAGTGCGTTCTGTCTTACGCAAAGTATCTATCAAGCAAACCCTTGAACGCACGTCCGTGTCTGGCCTCATCCTTAGCCATCTCATGAACAGTGTCATGAATTGCATCCAGGTTTGCTGCCTTCGCACGGGTAGCAAGATCCTTCTTGCCCATGCAGGCGCCGTTCTCTGCATCCACTCTTAATTGCAGATTTTTCTGCGTACTGGAGGTTACCACTTCTCCAAGCAACTCAGCGAATTTTGCTGCATGTTCTGCTTCTTCGAAGGCGGCCTTCTCATAATACATACCAATTTCAGGAAATCCTTCTCTATGGGCTACTCTCGCCATCGCAAGGTACATTCCGACTTCAGTGCACTCACCCATGTAATTATCCCTAAGATCCTTAAGAATATCTTCACTAACACCCTGGGCAACTC
>JAEZHX010000089.1 GCA_023436765.1 Bacillota bacterium | reverse complement strand
CCTAATACATATCTTTGATCATTCGCAACCGAATCCCTTTTACCTCTACTGAGAGTAACAGATTACTGCCATGATACCTTACCAGAATAGTTCGGCTGCTTAACATAGATATGACATACCGCCCCTTTATGAGGGGCGGTTTTGTGTGCACATATGCTTGTTGTATGGCTCTTGTTACGGCATGACTGCGATGTAGTTATACATCAAAATGAAGTGGCAGAGACTGCCGCCCATGACGAAGAGGTGGAAGATCTCATGGGAGCCGAAGTATTTATGGCGGCTGTTGAAGATCGGGAGCTTCAGGGCATAGATGACTCCGCCGATGGTATAGATGATACCTCCGGCTAAGAGCCAGTAGAAGCCTGCGGTTGGAAGGGAGTTGATAATCTGTGTGAAGGCCAGGACACAGGTCCAGCCCATAGCAATATAGACTACGGAGGAGAACCACTTCGGGCAGTTCACCCAGAAGCCGGTTACCAGGATACCCATCGCTGCCAATCCCCAGATCAGAGCCAGTAGAATCAAGCCGATAGAATTTCCTAAGGCTATGAGGCAGATCGGAGTATAGGTACCAGCAATCAGAACATAGATCGCCATATGGTCAAATTTCTTTAATCTTCGATTCACCTTTATGGAAATATTAAAGGTATGGTAGATGGTGCTTGCTACATATAATAAAATCATACTCAGGATAAAGATACCGAGGGAGACTGTGTGAATATACCCAGGGCTAGCAGCGGCCTTAAGAAGAAGAGGTGTGGCGGCAAACAAAGCCATGAGAGTTCCTATCAGATGTGTTACAGCACTTCCGGGATCCTTTGCCTTAACTTTTTTTAGTGTCATATAAAGCCTCCATTCTGCCGATACACGTGTGAGAATAATTTTCACACGTCAGCTCTTTAAGTTAGATTATGATATTAATAGTTTTGCCGGTGTTATTATTCGGTATACATCGTGCAATATAGATATTATGACATGTAGTATTAATAACTACGTAGTGCATAGACACATACTACAACATATCGTTTAGAAATGCAACCACTAAATATAATATTTCAAAAATTTCTTAACTATGGTATACTATACATAGTAGTTCGCTTACATAAAAGGTTGATTACTTTATGATAAACGGGCTGAAGCGTTCCGATTAGGAGGTTGTTTTCGTATGGATTTGAATGTCGGTGAGGTGGTTAAGCTTAAGAAGCAGCATCCCTGTGGAAGCAGTGAGTGGGAGATTTTAAGGGTGGGGATGGACTTCCGTCTGAAATGTCTTGGCTGTGGACATCAGATTATGATTCCCCGAAAGCAGGTCGAAAAAAACATCAAACAGGTAAGGAAGCCGGATCAAGCCTAAGCATGCTATTGATAGTATGGGCAATTATTTATCACATTACTTACATGACTGGAACCTTAAGATAGAAAGGATATAGAATGGAATACATTTTAATGGACTTGGATGGGACGATCACGAATCCCAAACAGGGAATAACCAAATCTGTGCAATATGCCTTGAAGGCGATGGGTATTAGTATAGAGGATCTGGACTCCCTGACGAAGCATATTGGACCGCCACTGAAAAGTGGCTTCATGGAATATTACGGCTTCAACGATGCAGATGCCAATCTGGCGGTAGAGAAATACCGGGAGTTCTATAACATACACGGTATCTTCGATAACATTCCTTATGAAGGAATGGAACAGCTGCTTGCCGGATGGAAGAATGCGGGCAAGAGTATCATCGTAGCTACCTCAAAGCCGGAGCCATTGGCGAGAAGGATTCTGGAGCATTTTGGGCTGGAGGTATATTTTACGGATATCTGTGGGGCTACCTTTGATGATCAGCGTTCCGAAAAGGATGAGGTAATCCGTTACGCCCTCGAGAAGAACGGAATTACGGATCTTGCCAAGGTTGTCATGGTGGGTGACAGAAAATATGATACTGTTGGTGCCAAGGAAGTCGGTATCGCTTCTGTCGGTGTACTTTACGGTTTCGGCAGCGAAGAGGAGCTTAGGGAAGCGGGGACGGACCGGATCGCTGCAACAGTGGAGGAGCTGTATCAGGTAATAATGGAACTATAGGATTGGTATGGTACTAAGGAAGGGGATAGGTGCAACGGATGAAATTTGTGTCATGGAATGTGAACGGCTTACGGGCATGCTTAAATAAGGGTTTTGAGGACTTTTTCCGCAGGATGGATGCAGATATCTTCTGTCTGCAGGAGACCAAGCTTCAGCCGGAACAGGTTGAGATTACCTTTGAGGGGTATGAGCAGTATTTTAATTCGGCGAATAGGAAGGGCTATTCGGGAACAGCTATCTTCACTAAGAAGAAACCCTTAAGTGTATGCTATGATCTCTGCATGGACAGGCATAATGATGAAGGCAGGGTAATCACGCTGGAGTTTGAGGACTATTATTTTGTCACTGTATATACTCCCAACTCCCAGAAGGAGCTCGCAAGGCTCGGTTACCGGATGGAATGGGAGGAGGATTTTAGACAATATGTTCTTTCTCTGGATCATAAGAAGCCGGTGGTTATCTGCGGTGATTTGAATGTAGCTCATAAGGAGATTGATCTAAAGAACCCGAAATCCAATACAAAGAGTGCAGGCTTTTCTCCGGAGGAGAGAGAGAAGTTCTCAAAGCTTCTGGAGAGCGGATTTATCGACACCTTCCGCTACCTGTATCCCGATAAGGAAGGTGCTTATACCTGGTGGTCTTATATGTTTAATGCCAGGGAGAAGAATGTGGGATGGCGTATTGATTATTTTCTGGTTTCAGATCGGCTGAAGGATAAGATCAAGGACAGTATACTGCATATGGACGTGCTTGGGAGTGATCATTGCCCCGTGGAGCTGGAATTGGAAGTGAATAACTGATAGCGGTACTTCGATCTTATGTTGCCTCGTTGGGCAGAACGGAGTTATAAATATGAAAATATATGATATTACGCAGGAGCTGTTTGGTGGAAGGGTATATCCTGGTGATCCTGCACCCTGCTATGAGAGGGTTCTTAAGATATCGGAAGGAGCCCCCTGTAACTTAACAACGCTGAAGCTTAGTGCTCATAATGCTACCCACTTGGATGCACCCTATCATTTTTATGATAATGGCAAGACCATTGAGCAGCTGGATCTGCACCGCTGCATCGGGCCCTGTAATGTAGTGGATTTGTCCGGTAAGAACAGGGAGGAGCTGGAGAGCTTTCTCTCCTGCTGTAGTAAGAGAATCCTGATCAAGGGGGATGTGGTAGTTACGCTAGAGCTTGCCAAGCTTTTTAATAAGCATCATATTGTTCTTATAGGAGTGGAGAGCCAGAGCGTTGGTCCGGTAGATGCACCTATGCCTGTCCATCTGGAGCTTCTGAAGGAAGAGGTTGTGCTTTTGGAGGGATTGGTATTGAAGGATATCCCTGAGGGGGAATATTTTCTGTCAGCCGCACCGCTTAAACTTGGCGGTAGTGATGGGGCACCCTGCAGGGCAGTCCTTCTATCCTTTTGAGAAACTAATACTTGTAATTATTATGCGAAAATTGTATACTCATGGTAGGAAAAGGCAAATAAGGAAGGATAGAGGAGTAAATACGATGGAAGCGGTAAGGATAAGAACAGATCAGGCAGAAGCCGGAATGGTAGTTGCCACGGATGTATATACTTCAAATAACCAGCTGATCCTTACAAAAGGGACGAAGCTGGATGAACGTATGATTACCAGATTAAGATTCTACAATATCTATGGGCTTTTCATCTATAAAGGTGAGTTTGAGGAGGAAAGAAATAAAGAGGAATCTTATATAGACATGCTTCGTAACACTGCGGAATTCAAGAAGTTTAACAGGTCCTACGTAGAATCAGTCGGCAGTGTGGAGCAGAGCTTTCACAACATCCTGGACAAGTCGGATGGAGGGGACATCAACATAGATGCACTACTGGCTGAAACTGATAAGATCCTGCATGAAGGTCGGAATGGAGCACATATTTTTGAGATGCTTCATGGTATCCGTGATTATGATGACATGACCTATGTACACTCCTTGAATGTTTCACTGATCTGCAGCATCTTTGGTGCTTGGCTGAAGCTTCCTGTGGAGGAGATCAAAATCCTGACTCTGGGAGGGCTCCTGCATGATATCGGCAAGATGCTGGTACCGAGGGAGGTTCTGACGAAAGCGGACAAGCTTTCAAACGAAGAGTATGAGGTAATTAAACTGCATTCAATCAAGGGCTATCAGGCACTGAAGGATTATCCGATCGATATCCGCGTGAAATATGCAGCACTGATGCACCATGAGAGATGTGACGGCACCGGATATCCTAATGGCTTCAAATCCGATCAGATCGAAGAATTCTCTAAAATTATCGCAATAGCTGATGTATACGACGCGATGACTTCAAACCGGCGTTACAGGAAGGCTATCTGTCCCTTTGATGTAGTAGAGAATTTTGAACGTGACGGCTTCCTAAAGTATGATCCGGGTTACCTGATGGTATTTATGGAACGGATTGTTCAATCCTATTTGCATAACATTGTACGATTGAATGACGGCCGAGAGGGCGAAGTGGTAATGATTAATAAATTAGCACTATCAAGACCGGTAATACGCGTAGGAAATGAGTTCATCGATCTCTCAAAGGACCATAGATTATCCGTCGAATGTATTGTATAGACATACATAATGAAACAGGAGGTAAAGCGGCGCATCCCATAGCTGACCTGGGGATATGCCGTTTTATCTCCTTTTATTATACAAATACATACTGTACTAAGATCATATAGAGCAGGGAACCACAGCCAATGCTGAGAAGTGTATTATTTCTCCAGAGATGGAGCATAACAATGGCAGCAATACTGATCAATTCCGGTAATCCATGTGAACCGCCGATGAAGGAGACATCCTTCAGGCAATAGATCACCAGCATACCAATTATCGTAAAAGGAAGAACGTCAGCCAGATATTTTATGTACTTTGGAATTTTTCTTTTCTCCGGGAACAGGAGGAAGGGCAGTGCCCGGGTAATCACGGTTCCCAGGATGATCAGGCCAAAGAAGAGGAATAATTGTCCTGTAGTATAATTCATCAGCTTCTCCTCCCTTCTAACGGCCGTTTTAAGACGATCAGAGAGATTAGGATGAAAAGCATTGTCGCTATAATAAAATAATAAGAGGCTCCGAAGATCAGCCTGCATAGGACCGCCCCGGTAACTCCGAGGAGGGCAGGAAGATGATTTTTGGCTGTCTGCCATTGGTTCAGGAAGATAACTACAAATAAGGCGGTAAGAACGAACTCAATGCCTTTGTTATTAAACTCTATCATTCTTCCCAGGATGCCTCCGAGTAAGGATCCCGAAATCCAGTACATCTGATTTAAGAAGGACAGGAAGAACAGGAACCATTTACGGTCCACACCTTCCGGAGGTTCAGTAGAACAAACCAGCGAGAAGGTTTCGTCCGTCAGGGAGAAGATCAGGTAGGGCTTCAGTCTGCCGAGCCCTCTGTACTTCTCCAGCATGGAGACCCCATAGAACAGATGCCTGGAATTTAGCATCAGCGTCATCCAAAGTGTAAACAGCGGGTTAAATCCGGAGGATAACATCGTGACTGACAGAAACTGCATGGAACCTGCATAGATGAAGGTACTGGCGAGTAAGCTCCAGAGAAGAGAAAAACCCATACTGTCCATCAAGATGCCATATACAGCCCCCAGGACGATATAACCGGTCAAAACCGGTATGGTATGTGGAAGAGCAGCCCGTAGGGCTGCTTTTTTAGAAGACATCATAAGTACTCCTTTATATTCTTGTTCGACACCGTGTTATACGGTTGGGATTTCGGCAGAACCTATAAGAACCGGTTGAAAATCCGGACTGTCCGTACACAGGAAACCCGAGAACTGTTCTATAACCTGCTCAAAAAGTCCCTTAACCTTCCCCAGATCCTCCTCTACAAGGTTAATACCAAAGATCGTCCTGATCTTACGGTTCTTGACGAAGGCGAGATCGGAGGGGTCCTTAAAATCAACCGAAAGCAGCTCGAAGTCTACGGTGTTCTTGTTGGGTAGCTCGAGCTCCAGCACGTTCATTTCAGGCCATAACTCTACGGCAAGATCAGTATTCCCCTTAAGCAAATCTGCGATCTCTTTTGCTTCCACTACCGATGGAGTCATATAGAATAAGTCAAGAAATCGCTTGGAAGACTTACTGCTATCTTTCATTTTCTTTTTATCCGACATAGATATCCTCCTTTCTTAACCGATATTGCGGACTGATTTTACTCCTCCTTATCCTCTGGCTGCAGCAGTGCTTCATTCAGTAGTTGATAAGGATATTGGGTTCCGCAGGTCTTGCATTCGATATAATTACGTGATGCCGTCTGTTCCCGTTTGTCATAGAGATAGGATAAAAATTCTTCCGTATTTTGGAGACCGGGCATGTCGGAATCAACGACATACGAGTAGACATAACTGGCTTCATGCCTCAGTACTAATTCCTTGCCGTTACATAACGGACACATATAAACTCTCTTTTCCATGAATCCGAACCTCCTGATGTATGATAATGATGATTCAGTAACCCATGATGAGTTTATCCAGGTACGGTTATTTTATCCTTGTCTTATATCATTACATAAGCCTACGGATGATTTTTCATATTAAAACAACTTACATTATACTTAATTTTACTCCGTATTACAATGTGTTTGGATATATTCATAGTATTTTATAGTGATTATCAGTAAAAACTATAGATACGGAGGTGATTATTTGAATTTGTA
>JAEZHX010000050.1 GCA_023436765.1 Bacillota bacterium | reverse complement strand
ATTATAACAAAAGTTTTCCTTATTCTAAATTATTTACCATGTTTTCAATAAAAGTCCCGTAGCCTTTGGTTGAATCCTGTATAAATACATGTGTAACCGCACCTATTATCTTATTATTTTGTATAATAGGGCTACCGCTCATACCCTGTACGATGCCTCCTGTAGCATTTAGTAATCTCTCATCCGTTATTCTGATGACCAGACCTTTACTATGGTTGCTGTTACTTATATCTATGCTTTCTATTTCAATTTCATAATCTTTGATCTCGTCCTCTACCATGCATCTGACGTAAGCTTTCCCCTTCTTTACCTCCTGCTTCAGTCCGATTTTAATTGGTTTCATATCTTCTAATCCGTCATATCCGTTCTCAAGTCTACCAAAGATGCCCTGGTAGGTATTGTCTGTAATTTTACCGATTTTAAATTTATCCTGTGACCTGATCATTCCGATTAGCTCTCCGGGCTCACCTTCCTTTCCCTTCACAATGGACATAATTTCCGCAGAGTATATTGTACCCTTACTGATCTCCATCAGCAGTCCGGTATCAATATCAGTGATGCCATGTCCCAGGGCGCCGAAATAACCATTATTAGAGATAAAGGTTAAGGTTCCGATACCCTGTGTGTTATCGCGGATCCAGGCACCTATTTTATAAGTACCGCCGGAGGTTTTTACGGGTGAAATTCTTACCGTGATATTCTCATTATTTCTTCTGACCAACAGAGCGATATCATTCCCTGCTGATTTCTGAATCTCTTTGATCAATTCACTTTTATCACTGACGGGGATATTATTAACTGCCAGTATATAGTCTCCTGATTTTAGCTTGTTACTTACCGGCTCATAATTTAAGCCATCCTCTCCTGTAATTCTACCGTTACCAAGTACAAGAACGCCGTCTGTCTCAACATATATGCCAATCGGAATCCCGCAGGGAATTAACTCCACAGTGTCAATGACATCCAATGATATGTTTTTAAAGGTGAATAAGCCAAACAGCTTTAAACTTACATCATAGCTTCCTGTCTGTGAGGATTCCAGAGTAAACGGCTCATTCATATCAAATTCGATTTGATTTGACGGTACTCTCATATCATTCACACTAATGACTCCGATATCCTCGGTCTTGATTTTAGCTTCAATCGGAATATTGAAATTAAAGCTTTCTTCCCTGTCGACCATAATCTTTATCTCATCGGGTATTCTTTTTTCAATGTAGTAATATGCAAAACCTGCTAAGGTAATTATATTAATAATAAAAGTACAAATCAGTATCTTTCTGTATATTCTTCTACTCCTCATCCTTTCACACCTCATGTCATTTTTTCTTGTCGTTACTTGGGTCGTAATAATATCCTCAAAAAAAGCGAAGAGGATATACAATAGTATTGTATATCCTCAAGGTTAGTATTCTCTGTTTTTGATTTTTAAAGCTTGTATTTTTTTGAAGACGAAGCCAATTCCTTCATCTCTTTGGCATTCTCTATTACCCGTTCAGTAATGGCTGCACCACCAAGAATTCTGGCTATTTCATCGATCTGATCCCTCTCGTAAAGCTCTCTGATCATGGTCTGTGTTGAGTTCCCATCGGACTGCTTTTCGATCACGTAATGAGCATCTGCCATCGCCGCAATTTGTGCCAAATGGGTGATGCAGATGATCTGATGCTGATTCGCAATCAGAGAGAGCTGTTCAGATACCTTCTGAGCTGTCCTACCGCTGATTCCAACATCTATCTCATCAAAGATCAGTGTTTCAATCTCATCCTTATCTGCAAGTACAGATTTGATTCCCAGCATAATTCTGGATAACTCGCCTCCGGAAGCTACTCTTGAGAGAGGCTTCAGGGCTTCCCCCGGATTAGTTGAAATGATAAACTCCGCATCATCAAAACCATTCTGAGAATAGGTTTCGGTCTGCCGGAAGGTCATTTCGAATTTGACATCCAGAAAGTTTAAGGACACCAGAGCTTCCTTGATTTTAGCAGTAAGCTCTACGGACTTGGTCCTCCTGATGAGGGACAGCTTCTCGCATAGGGTATTAAGCCTTCTCTCTTCTTCTGCCAGAGAAGCTTTCAGCTTCTCCATATATTCATCATAGTCCCTGTATCTGGCCAGCTTCTCTTCACTTTCTTTACAATACTTCAGGATTAACTCCAGAGTATTGCCATACTTCTGCTTCAGATGGTTGATCAGATCCAGACGCTTGGTTACCTCATATAATTCCTCTTCCTTATTCTCCATTCCCGAGAGATATTGGGAGAGTTCCCTGTTAAAATCATTAATTAGAGCTTCAATATCGGTCACCTGGGACAGAAAGCCTCCGATAACCTCATCATATTCCGCAAGCTTCATCAGATGCCTCAAGGCTCTGCTGATGGAATCACCGGCAGCATCTGCTTCATAGCCCATATAGCTATGAACTGCCTGTAACCCTTCTGATATGGTATTTGCATTTGATAATTTTTTATAAGTAATTGCTAATTCTTCGTCCTCACCGGGCTGAAGACCGGCATTCTTAATTTCATTCACTTCATATTCTAAAAAAGAAATTTCTCTGAGGCGCTTCTCGTCATCCATTCCCGCATCAGTAAGCTCCTGCTTTAACGTCATATAATGCTTATAGCTTGCTTCCAGCTCCTGTTTCAGGGTTCCTATTTCATTCTTAGCAAATCGGTCAACAATCTCCAGGTGCTTTGCCTTATGTAGCAGGGATTGATGCTCGTGTTGTCCATGGATGTCGATCAATAAGCCTGCTATGGTAGCAAGTGCTGTTCCCGTCACGTTCTCGCCATTGATCCTACAGACACTTCTGCCCGGCAGGATCTTTCTGGAAATAATGATCTGGTTACCCTCCACCGGCAGATCCAGCTCCCGCATAGCTGTGAAGATTTCCTCATCCCCGGTTTCAAAGACAAGTTCAACCAGTGCATATTCAGCACCGCTTTTGATGATATCCTTCGAAACCTTGGCCCCCAGTGCGGCATTGATGGAACCTATAATAATGGATTTACCGGCACCGGTCTCACCGGTCATGATATTCAGATGATCCTTAAAATAAACTTCAACTTCATTGATAATTGCAAAGTTCTTAACATGCAGGCTGACTAACATTCGCCTCCTCCTTACTCATCTTAAGGTGTATGGAAAAGCCAATTAAAACGTATGTTCTTGAATGCATTTTAGCATAATGGAAATGTTTTATCAATCTTATCTCGCAGTAATCCAAAATTTTGTCTGCTTTTATAATTT
Organism: Bacillota bacterium; assembly: GCA_023436765.1. Taxonomy (GTDB): domain Bacteria; phylum Bacillota; class Clostridia; order Lachnospirales; family Lachnospiraceae; genus Mobilitalea. The sequence continues at coordinate 22,256 of JAEZHX010000050.1, read as the reverse complement.
TACCTGAATATCTCGGCATTATCACGAAACGTGGCAGGTAAATAAATGAACAATAAGAAAGGAAGCAGCAAATAGGCAGGATTCAAAGAATCCTGCCTATGGTTGGTAAAAATAAATTATTCCTTCTATATGTACCGTATTACAATTTAAAACACAATTGTTCTTTCACCTATTTTATTTTAACTACCTTTAGCTTACATTCCAGAATTCTTCCGTTTACCTGGGCTGTAATGATCGTAGATCCGGTAGCCTTCGAGATGATTCTGCCGTTTCTTACCTCTGCCACATTCGGATTCTCAACATCCCAGATGATTCGTCCGGTAGCACCTTCCACAGACAGGTTATAGGCCGTATACTGCTCCAGCTCCAGCTTCGTAACATTCAGCCCGATCACCTTCACTTCTATGATTGCTGTCTTACCGGAATCCGTCATCGCTGTAATATTGGCGGTGCCGACTGATTTTGCAGTAATTTTGCCTGTCTTACGATCAACTGACGCAACAGCTGAGTTATCCGTACTCCAGCTCAGACTATCAGTGGAATTGGTGGGATTCATTACAACCTCTACCAGCTTCACCTCTCCTGCAACCATTACCAAGGATTTATTCCCCAGTGTGATTCCGGTTGAAGGAATACGGTTACTTACCGTGACAAAGCATACTGCCTTCTTACCGCTGTTGTCCTGGGCCTGAGCTGTTATGGATACGGTACCGGGGGCAATCGCTGTAATCATGCCATCCTCATCTACCAATGCAATCGTATCATCACTGCTAGTCCAGGATACTTCATCATAAGTAGCATTTTTAGGCTCCAGAGACGCCTTTAGTTCCTTTGATTCACCAACCAGCATGTTCAGATAGGATTTATCCAGACTAACCCGGGTGACAGGTCTTACCACTTCTACCTCACAGCTGGCTTCCACTTCGCTGCCATCCTGTGCAGTTGCTGTGATAGTTGCATACCCATAGGCTAATCCGGTAACCTTACCTTTGCTGTTAACAGTTGCTATCTTAGTATTGCTGGATTTCCAGGATACCTTTTTATTTGATGCTGTCTGAGTGGATACCACGGCCTCCAAAATGACAGTTTTATCAATACCGATCCGTAAGCTTTCATAATTCAGCTTAATGGTAGATACTAATTCTAAGACAGTTACAACACAGGTTGCGTTATATCCGCCTTCTACCGTTGTACCGGTAATTAATGCGGTTCCGCCCGATATTGCCTTTACTTCTCCGTCCTCTGAAACTGTGACTATCTCTGTATTGGAGCTTTTCCAGACTACTCCTAACTCGGTAGCCTTACTGGGTGATACGGATGCCTTCAGTTTGAATTCATCACCGGTATAGACTGTCTTTTCTGTAAAATTAAGGATCAGGCCTTTTACAGGCTGGGTAACCGTTACATTACAGTATGCTATCCCCCCGGCTTCCGTTCTGACCATGATGATGGCCTGTCCGGAGTCCTTCGCCATTACCTTACCTTTATTATCCACCGTAGCTACCTTTGGATCACTGGATTCCCATGCCAGCTTGGTATCGGTGCTATCCCTTGGTGTCAGTTCCGCATTCAGGTAATAGTACTCCCCTGCCTTCAGCTCCAGCTTTGAAACATCCAGCTTCACTCCGGTCGCAATCCTCTTGACAGTGATCGTACAGTAAGCGGAGTAGCCTCCATCCATGGTTCTTAAGATAATAACAGCTGTTCCCGCTCCCTTCGCCGTTACTTTACCGGAGGAGTCGACAGATACGACAGAATTATTCGTTGTGGTCCAGGTTACCGATTTCGTACTGGCTGCGTCCGGCTGGATGATATAAGACAACCTGGCGATCTCTCCCACATACATTGTTTTCTCTTTCTGATCCAGTGCCACGGATGTAACCGGTATTTGTATCGTTATGTTACAGATTGCCCTGACTCCAGGGCTGTCATCCGAGGTGGCGATAATGGATACTGTTCCGGCTTTCAGGAAAGTAACCATACCATTCGCATCCACCCTGGCCTTCGTGGTGTCCGTAGAGGTCCAGTAAACCTCTTTATTCAATGCATTCTCAGGATATACCGAGGCTCTGAGCTGCATTTTTTTTGTATTAAGATCAACTACCACCTCAGTCTCTGACAGCTCGATGCTGGTTACAGACTGCTGGACACTTACATGGCAGTAACCAACGACAACATTATCCTGATTGATTGCAGATACGACAGCATGTCCGCCTGCTACACCCGTGATTGTAACGGTCAGAGGAGTGGCATCGGAGATTGAAACAATGTTTTCATTGGAGGATTTCCAGGTAAGGTTGACACCACTTAAGGTACTGGGCATAACCGTTGCTTTCAGTGTTCTGGAATGGCCTATCGGAAGCACCACTTCTGTAGGATTTATTGTTATGGTCGTCACTGATTGCGTTACCATGATAAGGCAGGTTGCTTTCTTAACGACGCCTTTGATTTTCTGTGTGACAGTAATTGTAGTATTACCAGGCTTTAGGGCTGTAACCAGACCATTCTCTACTGATGCGATTGTTGGGTTACTGCTGGTCCAGGTCAGTCCTGCGCTGGGATCTGAAACCAGTGCCTTCAGCAGCAAGGTTCCCGAGGTATAGAGGGAAGCACTCGTCGTACTGAGCGCAATTCCATCGATAACAGTAATATCGATCATAAACTGTATTGGAACACTACCGCTACTGATGATCGTATCGTCATAAAGATCATTTGCTGACAGATAACGGAGTATGATCTGCGCATGACCATTTCTTAATGCTGTTATAATGCCATTTCCATCCACCTGAGCGATCAGGGAATCCTCACTCTCAACATAAGTATAGGAGAACATCTCCGGATCAGGAATATTGGAATTATCCCCGATGCTATAGGTATCTCCGACCTGCATGACAAGATTTACATCGCTGATTGAGATAGGTACCACGATCTTCATATAAGCATAGGGGATTACCGAGCTGCCTATATATTCATTGTTGGGATAAGCAAAGATTTCATAGGTACCGGCTTTTACCCTATCGAAGGTAACATTTCCGCTAAGGGTACTGACGGAATATTCCATCTTCGTACTGTCGGCAGAGAGGAACTTTCCTGTACTTACATCCTTTACTTTCCATACTAAATTTGTAGCTAGAGTAGCATTTGATCTGAGTACAAAACTGGTCGGAACGTTTAAAACCGGAGCTGCTGTATTGGGATCATCACTGGATTGTACCTGATGATGAGTAGTGCCGGTGTCATAATTCAGAGTATATCTTGGCTTTACTACCACCCGGATAAAATCTGTTTTAGGTGTTCCGTTTGTAGACCTGGTCGTGGTGGTTGCGGTAATCTTGGTACTACCTCCGCCTCTTGCAATGATTTTCCCGTCAACTACTTCAGCCACTCCCACATTATCGCTCGTATATTCAACTGCGGAAGCGAGTGCCGGACCACTGACTACACTCGGATCGACATATTTTAATGAGATGTTCTTTTCCGGAGTAACTTCGTCAAGAACAAGAACTCTTTCATTCGTTGTAGTTGCATAGATCAGACCCATTGCAGTCTCATCAAAGGACAGGTTAACCAGTATATGGCAGCTTAAGGTGTATTGCATAGAACCATATTGGATCAATGCCGTAATTGTGGCATAGCCCGGACCGACTCTCCTTAATTGGACAGACGTACTGGTACTATTATGGAGTGTTACAACATTACTATTCGAGTTTGACCAGGTGATGGTGGTTGAAGGAGCCCATCCTCCCTTCGCACTAATACTCAGGAATAGTTCATGGTTATTCATTGTATATTCTGTACCGGTAGGCTTATTCACACCGTCTATGACGAAGAAGTACTCCTCCGGCAAGGGATCTGGAACCTCTGTTGCTCCAGCGGTATAACTTCCGTAAGATAATATGGCTACGGTAAACAGTAAGCTGAATACCAGAAAACGAACCAATCCTCTTTGTTTTGTCATTGTGTACCCTCCTATATAACTCGTCCTAAGTATTATATCGGTAATATTTTCTGGATAACTTAGTATATTTTAGTTTATTATAAATGTAATATTTGGCACAATTGTGTCATATAGGATATAGGGATTGGTGATTGGCAATCAAATCTTTTCAACCAGATATATTCCTTCGGATTAGAATTATTGTACACGCATCGCTCTCAACGAGTTCATCAAGGCAAGTAAAGCGACACCGACATCTGCAAAGATGGCAAACCAGATAGAGGTGATTCCGAGAAAAGCCAGCACCATGATCACCAGCTTCGTTCCAAGCGCAAACACAATATTCTGCATCACAATGACCCTGGTCTTTCTTGCCACCCTAATTGCAGTTCCAAGCTTGCCGATATCATCGTTCATGATGACAATGTCAGCTGCTTCGATGGCTGCATCCGAACCAACTCCGCCCATGGCAATGCCGATATCAGCGCCGGCAAGCACCGGAGCATCATTGATGCCGTCACCGATAAATACTGTCTTACCGTTTATAGCTGCCTTAGATTTATATCTGTCGAACAGCTCCACCTTATCCTGAGGCAAAAGCTCTGCATGATATACATCAATACCGCACTGCTTAGCAACCTGCTCCGCCATATTTCTATGATCACCGGTCAGCATAACGGTCTGCTTTACTCCATATCTTTTAAGCTCGGCTATGCCTGCCGCAGCACCTGTCCTTAGTTCATCCGATATCAAGATATAACCAAGATATATGTCATTCCACGATACATGGACGACACTACCGTAAGCCGGTTCTTCATAGTGAATCTCACGGTGCTTCATCAGCTTACCATTGCCTGCGTAGATCGTCCCTGCTCCCAGCTCAGCAATCATTCCGTAACCGGCTCTCTCCGTAACCCGAGCTATACCTGTTGCTTCAGCCAGCGTCAGTTCTGTCGTTGTTCCGGGAAGTACGATTTTATTCTTCTTAAAGCTAGTTTTAACTTTATTATAGTGTTCCATCAGAGATTTAGCAATCGGGTGGGTGGAATGATACTCAGCGACCACTGCCAGCTTCAGTAATTGTTCAATCTCGTAGCCGGGAGCAGGATGTACCTCTGCCACAGCGAAGGCTCCCTTGGTCAACGTCCCTGTCTTATCAAAAACTACGGTTTCCACATGGTTCAAAGCATCTAGATAATTGCCTCCCTTGATCAGGATACCCCGTCTGGCTGCTCCACCGATTCCTCCGAAAAAGCTGATAGGTATGGAGATTACTAAGGCACAGGGGCAGGATATGATCAGGAAGCTGAGTGCACGGTAGATCCAAAGAGTAAAGGTACCAAATCCAAGCACCGGAGGGATTAGGGCAACTCCGATTGCAGTAAATACCACTGCCGGAGTATAATATCTGGCAAACTTCGTGATGAATTTCTCACTTTCGGCCTTCTTACTTCCGGAATTTTGTACCAGTTCTAAGATCTTCGCAACCGTAGAATCCCCAAAGCTCTTCGTTACCCTTATTTCCAGGACCCCACCGATATTAATAGTCCCCGATAATACAGTATCCTCTACCGTTACCTCAGTGGGAGTACTTTCTCCGGTCAGCGCTTTGGTATCAACATAACTGCTGCCGCTCGTCACAATTCCATCCAGGGGAATCTTCTCCCCCGGCTTCACCAGGATGACATCTCCCGGTATTACCTGTTCCGGTGATACTGTCTGATAGGTTTTCCCCTTTTTCAGATTCGCATAATCAGGACGGATATCCATAAGACCGGCAATATTGTTCTTGGAGCTCCTGACAGCCATATCCTGAACAAGCTCTCCTATCCCATAGAACACCAGCACGGTCACTGCCTCAGTTTGCTCTCCGATCAGAAAGGCACCCAGAGATGCAATGCCCATCAGAAAGTTCTCATCAAATACTCTTCCCCTACTGATATTCTTCACTGCAGTTAGCAATACCTCATAACCCGATATCAAAAAGGCTCCGGCAAAGGCAGTTGTCTTCACTCCTTCAGGGACAGATGATAAAGAAAAAACTGCAACAATCAGGAGGGCTATTGACAGCCGGAATATATAAGGAACCGGATTCTGCCCGTTTTCCTTCTCTTTATTTTTAGTGCTGCGTATCTTACCCTCTTCTTCCGGTGTACCCGCAATCGAACTGATCGAACCACCGGGAAACAGCTTGATCACGTTAACATCCGGTTCATGGGTTGCTACGATTTTCTTAATCATGTGGGTCACAGCTTCTTCTTGACTATTCACCGAAGTCATACTTAATTTATTATTCATCAGATTCAGGCTCACATCCGTTACCTCTGACAGCTCGGAAACCGCTTTCTCTATTTTCGCTGCACAGTTGGCGCAGCAGAGCCCTTCTAATTTATATTCCAGCTTTTGATTCATGGAACTCCTCCTTATGCCCATCCTTAAGCACCATAATAATTCGCAATCTATAAAATCATGTCTATTCTGAAAACATATCCTATTATCATAATCTGTCTATGCTACTTACTTTCTTCGATATGCTCCAGACCTATTTCAAGCAGGTTCTTTACATGTTCATCCTGAAGGGAGTAGTATACATTCTTACCTTCCCTGCGGTATTTGACCAGCTTCTCCTGTCTTAAGGTCTTCAGCTGGTGGGAAATCGCAGATTTCGTCATATTCAGTAGCACCGCCAGATCGCAGGTACACATCTCTTCCAGATCCAGTGCCCATAGAAGCTTGATTCGGGTGCTGTCCCCGAACACCTTGAAGAAATCAGCCAGATCATACAGCTTCTCCTCCATAGGAATATGTCTTCTTACCTTATCCACGATATCCGCATGTATGACATCACAATCACATAGGGTCGTTTTGTTTTCCATATTCCTTCTTCCTCCTCATGTATGCATCGTATTCAATAATACTCGTACAGTTGAACAGTTGAGTAATTGTTCAACTGTACTATTATTATATTCCAGTTCCCTCAATAATGCAATACCATGACTTAGAAATTTATAAATAAAAAGAGCAAAAAAATCCTCCATCCATCATATCCTGACAGACGGAGGCTGATCTTAAGATCCTCTACTTCGTTAGTTTTTCTACTTCGCTTATTTGTCGTTTCGATATCCCATCATCGATATCTGTAAATTTCTGATTCTTTGCTAAGTCAATTGATTCAGTAGCTCTTGTAAAATGCTCGTCATAGGATATTTTTTTCATTTTCTTTGCTACGGATTTGCTAGAACCATCTGATTGTACACCTTTTTTAAACATACATAAGCCTCCAATCTGCCCGGGAATTTTTTCATGCAGAATTCTTTACCCTACGTATTCGGGTGCCAACACATATATGCACCTTCATAATTTGATTATACCATTTTCAGGTAAAACTTTCAATATGATCCTAATGAATACTTAGCAAAAAACCTTCTCAAACGAACGTATCGCTGAGAAGGTAATGTATTTCTTTTATCATCATATCATAGCCTACAGAACCTTGGATAAGAACTCCTTCAGTCTCGGATCACCTGGATTCTCAAATAATTCTCTTGGAGTATTCTCCTCCCTAATCGCACCCTCGTCCATGAAGACCACACGGGAGGCTACTTCACGAGCAAAGCCCATCTCATGAGTAACAATTACCATGGTCATTCCTTCCTTGGCCAAGTCCTTAATCAGATCAAGAACTTCCCCTACCATCTCGGGATCCAGAGCTGAGGTAGGCTCATCGAACAGCATTACCTCCGGGTTCATCGCCAGAGAACGGACGATAGCGATACGTTGCTTCTGTCCACCGGATAATCTGGAGGGAAACTCATTCGCCTTATCACTTAGTCCGATCCGTTCCAGCAGCTTATATGCAATCTCTTCTGCTTCTGCCTTCGTCTTAAGTTTTAAATTTACCGGTGCCAGAATTATATTCTGAAGTACTGTTTTATGCGGGAACAGGTTGAAATGCTGGAATACCATCCCCATCCGTCTGCGGTGGAGATTGATATCCACGTGCTTGTCTGCCAGATTCACCCCATCGAAATAAATCTCTCCATGGGTAGGAGTCTCCAGAAGATTCAAGCTGCGGAGTAGAGTGGATTTGCCGGAACCGGAGGGACCTATGATGGCCACCACCTCGCCGCGGCTGATATCGATATTGCAGTTATTCAGGGCTTTTACCATGCCCTTGTTATATTCCTTTGTAAGCTCCCTTACGGAGATTAATTTATCGCTTGTCTCCACGTCTCATCCTCCTTTCAATAGCCTCAATTGCCTTACTGGCAGGATAGTTGATGCAGAAATACACCAATGCTACGAGAACATAGGGACCAATCGTAATGTAGGTGGTTGAAGATACGGTCTTAGCCGCCCACATGAGTTCCACCATACCAAGGGTGGAACAGATGGAGGATTCCTTCACCATCGTGATCACTTCATTTGCCAGAGCCGGTAATATATTTTTAATCGCCTGAGGAAGTACCACAAGCTTCATAGATTTCGATGCCGATAAACCAAGGCTTCGTGCCGCTTCATTCTGTCCTGCATCCACTGCAAGGATTCCTGCACGGAAGATCTCCGCTACATAAGCTGCACTATTCAGTGCTAAAGCCACGACACCCGGGATGAACATAGAGGTGTTAATAAAGCCAAACAGATAAAAGGTAGGTATCTTGATATAGTAAAATAGTCCGAAATAAACCAAAGCCAGCTGTACTAACAGCGGAGTTGACCGGAAAATCGCGATATACATTCCTGCTAAGCTTCTGACGAACCAGGATTTGCTTAAGCGCATCAATGCCAGCAGAAGAGCCGGAACGACCGCAAGTAAAACGGAAACCACAGAAATAAAGAGGGTATATTCCACCCCTTCTATAAATAAGGATAAATATTTAGGTAAGAAGGTAAAATTAAAAAAACTTGTTGGACTCATCTGCTTCCTTTCTTAAAGCAAAGGTGTAAAGCTTCAGGTATCTCTTTACACCTTTGCGTCATGAACAATATCATTATTCGATTGCTTTCGCGCTCAGTTCATCAGCTTCTGCAATCCATTGATCCATGGAACCGTCGCCGGTGACAGCAGCAATTGTCTTGTTGATGGTCTCCAGGAGCTTGGAAGGGTCGCCCTTCTTAACTGCAACTACATACGGAGCTGCCTGACCTAAAGCTACTTCAGAAATTACCAGGGTATTGTCGCTGCTCGCATATTGCTGAGCTACCGCACCATCCAGGATGATGGCATCACACTTTTTGTAAACGAGGTTATTTACCAGGTCAGTAACGGAGGAAACTGTAAGGAGGGTAGCACCCTGCATATCATTGGTTACGATATCAGCCTTTGTAGTACCCATCTGTGCTCCGACTGTTTTATCCTTGAAGCTGTCAAGAGAGGTATAATTCGCAGCATCCTCTGCTCTTACTAAAATCATCGGAGGCAGATCCGTATAATAAGGATCGGAGAAATCAGCAACCTTAGCACGTTCTTCACTCACTTCACTCGCAGCGATAACCATATCAACTTCACCCTTCTGAAGGGAAGCCATCAGATTATCAAAGCTCATGTTAACGATTTCAAGCTCTTTTCCTGCATCCTCCGCAATCTTCTTCGCGAATGATATATCGATACCGGCATATTCCTTTTCTCCGGCATCATTAAGTACAATAAATTCAAACGGGGGATAATCAGCGGATGTCCCCAGTAACAGCTTCTTGTCATCCTTCTTGGAACCGCATGCAGTCATGCTTAGTACCATGACAAGAGCTAACACAGCTACTATTAATTTTTTCATATCTTTCTCCTCTTTTCTTCCTATATTTAACCTCTTATGAGCTATAAGATTCCTTCGTTGTTACTGTAATTTTGAAGTTCCCTGATCAGTAAGTTATTATCCACATTGCCACCGCTGATCATCAGAGCAATATTCTTCCCTGGGAGCTGATCCCCATACTGAAGTACTGCGGCAATCGGAACCGAACCCGAGGCTTCGGCTACAATCTTCTCGTTTAGAACAGCGTGTACCATGGCCTTCCGTATATATTCTTCCTTAATCTCCAGACAACCATCCAGCCAATCGCGCATTTCATAGGAGAGCTGACCGATTCCTCCCACCATGGCCTCACAGACCGTTTCTCTCGTCGGATAGGTATGATATACCCGGTGGTCTCTGATGGAGGCTGCCCAGGCAGGACAGGCTTCCGAGTATAATCCGATGACCTTGATATACTTGTTCCTGCTCTTAGCAGCTACTGCTGTCCCGGTACTAAGCCCACCTCCGCCGATCGGTACCAGGATCGTATCAATTTCCGGATTCTGCTCCAGAATTTCAAGGGCTGCTGTTCCTTGACCCGCATAAATCACCGGATCGTTATCCCATCCGTCGATGAAGGTAAGCCCACTTTCCTTGATGTACTTCATTCCTTCTGAATGAGCTTCGTCATAATTGTTTCCCTTCAGAATGACTTGCCCGCCATAGTATGTTATTTTCTCGATCTTACATATGGGTGTCGTCTCCGGAACGATGATTTTCACGCTCTGAATTCCCAGGTGCTTTGCTGCATAGGCAACGGATATTCCATGATTACCGGAGGAAACTGTGGCTATTCCGACGCTTTTCTCCAGCTCTGTTAAGGTTAACAGCTTGTTAAAAGCACCTCTGATCTTAAAAGCCTTCACCGGCTGCTGGCATTCCAGCTTCAGAAATACATTATGCTGTTCATTACTTAGATAGATCGATTTCTCTAACGGAGTCCTACTGATATAATCCTTGATCCGCTCTCTTGCTTCTTCAATATCTGATGATTTTAGTCTATCATTCTTCATTCTAATCCCATTTCTTATCATTCAGCGGATTAAGTACACTGATCAATTGATTTATCATAAGCAACTTGTTTACTTATAATTACAACTAATATGTTTAATTATAACACAACCTATGATTATTTTTCCACCGTATTTATATATAATTATTCATCTAATATACAAGATAATTTTATAAAAATCAACTATTTAATACGATTTTTTTACTATCCCATTTCAGAATACTTCAATTTATTCATTCTTGTACATAAATATTACAAACCAAAATGCAACGAAAATAATTAAATATTCGTTAAATCATCCGATAAGCAGATACCGTCAAATATAACATAGATGAGTGACTCAATCTAATGTTTGTTCAAAAAAGTTGAATAAATGGTTTAATTGGGATATAATCCTATATATGTATTATTTTACTAATTACATTTGATATCTAACTAATTATTACTTATGAGGAGGCATGTAATGAACAGAAAATTAATTGTACCAGTATTCCTTCTACTGCTGATTTTATCCGGCTGCAGTAAGACACCATCGGGAAATAGCAATGAAACGGATAAAGCAGTAAATAAAGCCGAAGAGACAAAAGTTGATGAAGCCAATACCGAGGCTGTCAAGGAAGAAGCTGCTGAGACCGAGGCTCTCATTACCGAGTCACCGATTCCGGATGTCGTTATTGAATGGCGGGATGAGCGATTCGAAGCAATAGTCAGGGAATTACTTAACAAACCTGAAGGTAATATCATGACCAGTGATTTAAATCATATTACAGAATTGGACTGTAGTTATGCAGGTATCTCAATTATCTATGACTTAGCTCATTTTACAAATTTAAAGGAAGCCGACTTCAGTCATAATAAAATCGACGACTTTGGTTTCCCAAATGGTGCTAACTTAAATAACCTTGTAAAGCTTGATCTAAGTAATAATAATATTAAGCGCGTTAATTGTTCCAATTTACCTAATCTACAGTACTTGAATCTTCAAAATAATAGTATTCAAAATAGCATAAATGGTCTTGCAGATAACACCAAGCTTACATATCTGAACCTGAATAAAGCAATAGCTAAATCCGGGTCCGCAATGTATTCTTTTGATGATCTCAGTGCTATCTCAGGCTTAACGGAGTTAACACATCTAGATCTTGGATATATGAGCTATCTGCAGGATCATGACTGTATCTCTACTTTAACGAAGCTGCAGGAGCTGAATCTTGAGAACTCACATTTTACAGATCTCGAGCTGTTTCAGATTGAGGACTTCAAACAGTTAACAAAGCTCAATCTATTTAATAACAACCAGGTTGCTAAGAGCAATTTTGATAAAATTGGAGCATTAACTAACCTAAAATTATTAACAATCAATAGGGTCAGCGAAGAAGATCTGATGCTGATAACGAAGAATTTAACGAATCTGGAAGAGTTAACTCTTTATATGGATTCTGAGTTTGATGATGTATCAGGATTGCAAAACCTGAAGAAGCTTAAGAAGCTGTCCATTCATGATGCTAAAATAGAAGATCCTTCGTTTCTAACTAAGCTGCCAAACCTGATTAGCCTGGATTTAACGGATAGCCGTGTAAATGGAACTGAATACCTTAAGGAAATGACCCAATTGGAGGAACTGTCCTTTAGGCCTGCCTTATTTGAAAATTATCCGGACAGTATCCCCACAGACATTTCCAAATTAAAAAAGCTACGGAATTTATCCGTCATTGTTGATGATAGATCAGAGTTTCAACTAACTCAGCTTAAGGGAATGGATAATCTAACCAGTCTGTCACTTGATCTAGACAGTGATTCCGTCGGCCTAAACGACCTAAAAAATTTACCTCAGATTACCGAATTATACATAAATTGCTACGATGGCTTGGAAAGCTTTGATTTCCTGTCGGGGGTACCACAGCTGACAAAATTATCACTCACCTGTGTGAAGCCTAAGTCAAAAGATTATTCTGCAATAAAAGCATTAAAGAATTTAACTGAACTAACTTTCATGGATTCGGAATTCGGGTCCAGCAATATATTGGAGTTCCTTCCTGGGTTGACAAAGATAGAAGGCCTTACCCTGTTAACTACGATCGATCAGTTAGATTTTCTAAAGAACTATGTTGATTTGAAGGCTCTTTTATTAGCAAGTCCCAGTATAAATCCTGTAAAGGCCGACGTACTGGCAGAACTGCCCAAGCTTCAGATCCTGGATATCAGAAATATTACATTAGATGATGTCAGCATATTAGCAAACTCAAAAAGTCTTCGTACGATTACTTATTATAACAGCACTGAACGAGCTCCGGTCAACCTTAGCGCTTTAGAGGAAGCCGCACCATACATAAATTTTGTGAATGCTGTCAGATAATTAAATATATTAGTTGAAGGCCAGCGCTAAGAAGCGCTGGCCTTATGATGCCCTTTTTTCTAATTTAATAAATTTACTACTCCGGTTTTATCGCCTAAGATTTTCTTCACAATTTTTGAAGACCTTGAAGCCTAGTTCAGCCTTACTCATCCCAGTTGTGATATACTTCCTGCACATCATCATCCTCGTCCAGCAGATCAAGGATTCTGTTCATGTTCTTAATATCCTGTTCATCCTTTAATTCTACCCAGGTCTGAGGGATCATGGAGATGTCTGCGGAAGCCATGGGGATACCGGCTTTCTCAAGGGCCTCTCGCACTTCACTGAAAGTATCAGGATCTGTAAGTATCTCAAAGCTGTCTTCTTCCTCTGCGAAATCCTCTGCTCCTGCATCCAGAGCAAGCATCATGAGGTCGTCAGCAGACTTCTCATATTCTTCCTTGTCAATGATGATCTGACCTTTCCTGTCGAACATAAAGGATACACAACCGATGGAGCCTACGTTTCCGTAGCCCTTGGTGAAGGCATTGCGGACGTTGGCGGCTGTCCTGTTCTTATTATCAGTAAGAGCTTCCACGATGATTGCTGTTCCGCTCGGGCCATAGCCTTCATAGGTGACTGCTTCATAGTTAACGGCACCGGCATCTCCGGCAGCCTTCTTAATGCTGCGGTCGATGGTATCATTGGGCATATTGTTTGACTTTGCCTTTGCAATGATATCCTTCAGGCGGCTGTTTGCATTCGGATCTGCTCCACCTTCTTTTACGGCTACCGCAATCTCACGGCCTAGCTTTGTAAAGATCTTACCCTTGGTAGCATCATTACGTTCCTTCTTATGTTTAATATTAGCGAATTTTGAATGTCCTGACATATGAATTCTCCTTATTCACTCTCTACAATATGTGTCTTATCCTTTTTCCTTAAACATTCTAGCACTGATTCCTCGGTTCGGCAAGTAAAAGATACAAGTGTACCTGATCATTGATCATAGATCAAATTCAGTGACACAGCGCACTGGAGCCGGATAACTTAAAAATTGGGAGCAGGAACGAATCCCCCTCCCCTATGTAGACCGTAGTAACCGGCCATAGTTACTGATTAAAATTTATAATATCGATTACTCCGCATGATTGATCAATTTGCTGAGCTTCTCCATCACGCTGATCGTATCATCCACAGACCTGATTGCACAGAGGATCGTGTCATCGCCGGCGATACAGCCAACGATTGCGTTCAGCTGGAGTGCATCCAAGGCTGCTGCCACTGCCATGGCCATACCGGAGACCGTCTTGATTACAAGAATATTCTGCGCCATATCCATAGAGAGAAAGCCATCCCTTAAGACTCTGGTGAATTTCTCACTCATACCGGGTTCAGATTTCTGAAGTACGATGTATTTCTGTCTTCCGCCATCTACTGCTACCTTTGTAAGCTTCAGCTCTCTGATATCCCTGGATACTGTTGCCTGGGTAACGTTATAACCATCCTGCATTAATTTCTCTGCCAGCTCTTCCTGCGTCTCAATATCATATTTGTTAATTAACTCGACTATCTTGCTCTGTCTGCTTATCTTCATAATCCTACCAGTGCCTTTCTAATTATATATATTTGTGAAGACGCATATCTTCATATAACCTAACCTATCTGCCCTTTGAATTAGTTTGTACCAACTCTATTACTAAGCTTCGATCGCAGAATCTCATATATACCGGACTGATTAAGCTTAATCAATTTTGTACAGTATCTTGCTTTCTTAATCAGAATTACATCATCCGTACCCAGATCATAGACCTTCTGTCCATCGAAGCTGGCACTGGCTTCTGCCTCTTGAGTCTTTTTACTCTTTCCCACAACAATGCGGATCGTATCAACGGCGGATACCACAATACTTCGTGGGCTTAAGGAATGTGGGCAGATTGGCGTTATCACCATGACATCAGCCTGCGGACTGACGATCGGACCGCCTGCCGATAAATTATATGCAGTGGAACCGGTTGGAGTGGAGATAATTACCCCATCCCCTTGAAAATTATCCACTAATTCATTATTTACATAGATACCAAGACTGATAATTCTTGAAAAGCCTTTTCTGGAGATGACGATATCATTCAAGGCATATCCTAAGGTACTGTCTTCTCCCGGCAAAGCATAAGGATCATGTATCGGTGTGGCTCTCATCTCAATGGCTGACGAATCCGCTCCGCTGCTTTCGTTGTTTTTATGATAGAGGATCTCACCCTGAAGCATCAGCCGTTCTTCCAGTTTGTAATCCTCCCGAAAAAGCTGGTCCAGAGCAGCCAGTACATTCTGTTCCTCAATCTCGGCCAGGAAACCCAGAGTACCCAGATTCACTCCAAGAATCGGAATGTTCCTGGACATCAGATCATTCGCCGTATGGATGATGGTACCATCTCCACCAAGCACAATTGCACAATCTACCTTCTGCGCTGTTAAGGGATCCTCACGGAAGGAGGACACCTGGGACAGAATAACCTGTCTTCCGGCTTTCTTAATATAAGCAGCAATCTTATTCGTTACATTAAGTTCCTTGTCTTTCTCCCTATTCGTAATAATCAGAAAACGATCCATTCCTATATTTCTCCCCGCTTGATCCGCAAACTGGCTTTTTTATTACTTTGTACGGAAATAACTGTAAATACATGCATTGTTTCGAATAATTATTACCTAGAAAGTCTATCACAGAATTCCATAAATTACAAGTCATCTTTCTCTTTATTGCGCATTCCGGCTTAAATAATCAGATAATTAAGAATTCTGTTGCACATTCATCACAATTAAGCTTCAGTCAGTTGACTATGCGCCTGTTCAACGACCGTCTGAATCTTATCCTCCGGAATTAATCTTCCCTGTGTTCCACCGGATAACTTCCTCATATATAATAAATATTCAATATTTCCTTCCGGGCCCTTAATCGGCGAGTAATCAAGGTCAATACAGTCATATCCGACAGAATGTGCATACCCCACAACCTGTTCGATCACTTCAAGATGTACCTTGCTGTCCCTGACAACTCCCTTCTTACCAACCTTCTCACGACCCGCCTCAAACTGGGGCTTAATCAGGCTGACTAATTCACCATCTTCGGAAAGCAGTTCCCTGACGGGTTGCAGAACCTTCGTAAGTGAAATGAAGGATACATCAATGGAGGCAAAGGCTATCTCATCCTTGATTTCTCCCGGTGTCAGATATCGGATATTCGTCTTCTCCATGGAGATGACCCGTTCATCCTGCCTGAGCTTCCAGGCCAGCTGATTCGTTCCGACATCAACAGCATACACTAAGGTAGCCCCATTTTGCAGCATACAGTCTGTGAAGCCACCGGTGGAGGATCCGACATCCATACATATCTTGTCCTGAAGATCAATTCCATAGTTCTCAATTGCCTTCTCCAGCTTCAAGCCTCCACGGCTCACATATTTCAGTGGATTCCCCTTTATTTCAATCTGCACCTCCTCCGGGAAGGTGCTTCCGGCCTTATCCTCCCGCTGTCCGTCCACGAATACATTGCCGGACATGATGATTGCCTTCGCCTTCTCCCTGGACTCAGCCAGATTCCGATTTACTAATAGTACATCCAATCGTTCCTTCATAATACTCCTTAAATAACCGTTCCTCCTAATGCAAGATTAGCTTTATGGATAGTATCATCAATTATTTAATTTCCTTCTTTACTCTGGCAAGAATACTCTCGGCATCCAGACCAAGCCTGTGATATAGTTCACCCACACTGCCTTGCTCGATATACATATCAGGAACGGAGATATTGATATGCTTGAGCTTCTGTTTCCCTGTCTCACAGAGATAATCCGATACCTTCTGTCCGTAGCCTCCGCTTCTGACATTTTCCTCTAGGGTGATAAAGGTTCTGTGCTTCCTCGCAAGCGTATCCAGAAGCTCCCGATCCATAGGAGAGACAAACCTGACATTCACCAGGGTAGCTTTCTTTCCTTCCTTACGGAGTCCTTCTGCCAGCTCAGCACCTGCCTTAACCATACTGCCCACTGCCAGGATCACAATACCCTCTTCCTGCTGAAGCACTTCACTCCTCCCATGCTCGATCGGGGTCTGTAGCTCTGCAAAGCCCTGATATATCTCTCCCTTCGGATACCGGATCGCTACCGGTCCCGGATATGTCAATGCATAGGAAAGCATCTCACTAAGCTCTGTTCCATTCTTAGGAGCAAGGACAGTAAGATTCGGGATATGGGACAGGAAGGATAGGTCGAAGATCCCCTGATGGGTCTTCCCGTCCCTTCCAGTGATACCGGCACGATCGATTGCAAATACGACAGGCAGGTTATTGATGCAGACATCATGGATAATCTGATCGTAAGCGCGTTGTAGGAAGGTGGAATAGATCGCTACCACCGGACGGTAACCACCCAGGGCTAATCCTGCGGCGAAGGTTACAGCATGCTCCTCCGCAATTCCGACATCGAAGAACCGCTCCGGAAATCTCTTCTTAAATTCGGATAATCCGGTTCCGTAGGGCATAGCAGCCGTAATTGCAACTACCTTATCATTCTCCATGGCATTCTTCACCATGGCATCTGAAAATATCTTCGTATAAGAAATGCTCTTATCCTTCTTGATCGGTTTACCGCTCTGTATATCAAACGGATCGATTCCGTGGAACCAACTCGGGTATCTTTCTGCCAGGGGATACCCCTTACCCTTCTTCGTAATTACATGTACTACCACGGCTTTCTTCGCACGGGCTGCCGCCTGAAAGGCTTCCATCAGATTATTGATGTTATGTCCGTCAATCGGTCCGATATACGTAATACCCAAATCCTCGAAGAACATACTGGGTAGCATAAAATACTTGATTGCATCCTTGGATCGCTTTAATCGGTTCACAAGGGTTTTGCCGATCCCGGGCATCTGCGTCAGGGTATTTTCCATCGTTTCCTTAAAGCCTGTGTACTTCGAGTTCGTTCTTAATTTTGCGAGATAATTTGCCATCCCTCCGACATTTTCCGAAATGGACATATTGTTGTCATTCAGAACTATCATCAGGTTGGATTTTAGTCTGCCTGCATTATTCAAGGCTTCGAAAGCCATACCCCCGGTCAGTGCGCCGTCTCCCAGCACTGCAACGATTTTATGTCTTCCTCCGCTTAAGTCCCTGGCCTTGACCAGACCGAGCGCTGCCGAAATCGCCGTTGAGCTGTGGCCTGTATCGAAGGCATCGTATTCGCTCTCCGTTATCTTCGGAAAACCGCTGATACCATCCATCTGTCTAAGGGTTTCGAACTGCTCCTTCCTGCCGGTTAACAGCTTATGAATATAAGCCTGATGACCGACATCCCAGATCAGCTTGTCCAGGGGCAGGTCCATAGAAAGATGCAGTGCCATGGTAAGCTCCACGACACCTAAATTGGAGGCAAGATGCCCTCCTGTCCTACTTACATGGTTCACCAAGAACATGCGAATCTCTTCTGCGAGCTTCTCATAATCCTGCGGTTTAATTTTCTTTATATCATTTGCCTGATTTATCATATCAAATAATTTTGGCAAGTATCCTTCACCTCAATTCCAGCAGAAAGTCTCTGCCGTTCCTATGCTTCTTTACTAGTTTTCTCTGGTTATCAGTTTTATGATCAATACTTTCAAATACTCATTCTGACGGTTTAAGGACTCGAAGGAATTGACTGCTCTTTCAGAGAGTTCTTTCACCTTATCCTCAGCCTTACTAATATCCATCAGATTGGTATAAGTAGTTTTATCGTTTTTCTCATCGCTGTGTACCGGTTTTCCCAGTACCTCAGCACTGCCGATCACATCCAGGATATCATCCTTGATCTGAAAAGCAAGACCGATATCTCCTGCTATCTCTTCAATTTTAAGAACATCTGCTTCCTCTGCTCCGGCAAGGATTGCTCCGATCATCATGGAGGCTTCCACCAATGCTCCGGTCTTCAGCCGGTACATCAGGTCCAACCGGGCTTGATCTATTTTAACCCTACTACCCTCCATATCAATGACCTGTCCACCGATCATTCCATGAATTCCTGCCTTAACTGACAGAACATGAAGGGCTTTCATTATTCTTCTGTAAGAGGACAGCTCCTTCTCCTGATTCTCCGTACGAACCAACCGGTACGAAGAAGCGGCAGTTTCGAAGGCATAATTAAGCAGACCATCTCCTGCAAGAAGTGCCATGGCCTCGCCATATACCACATGGGTTGTTTTCCTCCCCCTACGGTAGTCATCATTATCCATACTGGGAAGATCATCATGTACCAGCGAATAGGTATGGATCATTTCGATTGCTGCCAGGAAGGGCTCCAATAAGGTTAGCTCCTGTCCTCCGAACAAACGATAGGTTTCCAGCATCAGCATCGGGCGCAGACGCTTTCCTCCTGCCAGCAGACTGTAATTCATTGCTTCCATCACAGTCTTCTGCTCCCCCTTTTCCAACGGGACATATTTCTGCAGAATAGTCTCGATTTCTGAAACCCTGTTCTGCCGCTCACCATCAAAGTTCATTTGTCTCCCCATTTCCGCTTAAGATGATTAATTCCTTTTCCACCTGATCGATGGAATCGCTGCAGGCCTTGAGTAATTTCATTCCTTCCTGATAAAGTGTAAAGGAATGCTCCAGGGTGATATCGGGCTTCTCAAGTGAACCGATAATCTCATTCAGTTTCTCAAAGGACTCCTCCAGTTTAAAATCTTTATCTGCCATATGATCTCCATTCCATCCCTGTAATAGGGCATCTGCCAACAGGGCATTTGCCAGATAAGGGATCTAAGCTAATTCCTTCAATAAATTGCTGCAATAACTCTATCTTCTCCAGTCATCTGCCTGATCATAGTACATTTCCCGGTTCTATGATTCTCTTTGCTTCTCACTGATTTCCTCTACCCTGGTCCTGATGTCGCCATCCAGTAAGGATATGGTCAGCAGCTCCTTCGGAGATACCTTTTTGATGCTCTGCAACGGTTTGTTATCCTCTCCTACTACCAATGCATAACCCTTGCTCAGCTTCGACAGGGGGGATAAGCCCTCCAGCTTCGCGATATATAGCTCCAGTCTGTGCCGTTTCTCCTTCAGCCGTTGGTTCATACGATTCTGAAGCCTTTGTTCCATATCCATCAGTAACTGCCGTTTCTGTCTGATCTGATAAGCCGGGCTTACATAGAACAATCTCAGTTTCAGTTCCTTCAGCTTGTTCTGCTGATATGTAACCTTCTGCACCATAGCCTTTGTCAGGAGTCTCTTGTAATCACTCAGTTTACCCAGATAGGACATGTAATCATTCACCGCCAGCTCTGCCGCGGCAGACGGGGTCGGAGCCCTAAGGTCCGAGACATAATCGGAAATTGTAATATCCGTTTCATGTCCTACAGCTGAGATGATCGGAGTTCGGCAGGCATAAACCGCTCGTGCTACAATTTCCTCATTGAATGCCCATAAATCCTCGATAGAACCTCCACCTCGACCGATAATAATGGTATCAACTCCAAGCTTGTCCAGAGCTTGAATTCCCTTTACCACACTCTGTGCCGCTCCTTCACCCTGCACCTGAGCAGGGTATAAAATAAGCTGAACATAAGGGTTACGCCTTTTGGAGATGTTAATGATATCCTGAATGGCTGCACCCGTGGAAGCGGTTACGATACCCACCTTCTTCGGATAGGGAGGAATCGGTTTCTTGTGCGCAGGATCGAAGAGCCCTTCGGCTTCCAGATCCTTTTTTAATTTTTCAAAGCGTTCATAGAGTAAGCCAAGTCCATCCAACAGGATCTCTCCTGCATAGAGCTGATACTTTCCGTCTCGTTCATAGACATTAATACTTCCGAGAGCTATGACGCTCTGACCTTCCTCCAGACGAAAGGTAAGTCCTCTTCTCTGACCGGCAAACATGACGCAAGCCAACTGCCCCTGGGCATCCTTCAAGGTAAAATAGATATGCCCGGAGGTGTGGTATTTACAGTTCGAGACCTCACCTTTCACATAAATATGGCTCAGAATCCGGTCCTTGATGAACATATTCTTAATATACTGGTTAATCTCTGTAACCGAGTAAGCCTGATTCATACAAACTCCAATTCTATAACTTATCCAACTGTAACTATACTACAAATCTTATTATTATACTCTCCACTTGCTAAGTTGCTTGTTCCTGCCGTAGACTTCATCATGGTGAGGGAGTGGAGGATGTTTTTTGCGCAGACCGGCCGACTGAGGGGTTTATGCTACGTCAAGACTCTATGGCGATGCTGTTCCAATGGACAGCATTGCCATATGCTCAGAGGCTTGTAAGAAGCATCCCGAAGGTAGGGAAAGGCGCGTCAAAAAATGTCCTCCATTCCCTCACCATGTTAGAATACTCATCAAGCCAGCTTAGCCAAAATCCCATTCACAAAGCTGGGAGAGTCGTCCCCACCGAAGATCTTCGCCAGTTCGACTGCTTCGTTTATTGCAACCTTAACAGGAATGTCATCATCATAACGCATCTCAAATACTGCAAGTCGCAGGATGGCAAGATCCACCTTCCCCATGCGGTTCAGCTTCCAACCGCTGGCAGCCTCCGACAGAGCCTGATCAATCTCTCCGAGCTTGTCCATCACTGCATTAACCCTGCCGGTCAGGTAGGCATATTCCTCTACCGTTGGTTCCTTCAGGTCAGCGATATACAGCTCTATCTGTTCCTTTAACTCATTTGCCTCATAAAAGTCCTTACGGAACAACATAAGGAAAATGTGTTCTCTTAACTCTCTTCTTGTCACAGCCAGATATCCTCCTAATCCATCCTGCCGGCCTATTGCCGGTCCCGGGCAGCTTAAATCTTAGTCCATACTGCCCATTCATCTTCCGATATTCTATTCAAAAATTGATTTTCAGTACGAATAAACAACCCTTAAATTCACATCTAAGGGTTGTTTGTCAGTATCATTCTTTTACGATATTAACTCCCGCGATCCGGATGTTTACTTCCTTGACCGTTAAGCCGGTCATATTCTCAATCGCTAATTTAACCTTCTCTTGAACCTGACCTGCTGTCTCCGGGATACCGTACCCATATTCGAGGGTCAAGGCCATATCTACCGAAACCGCGTCCGGGCTAACGAGAACCTTAACTCCCTTAGATAAGTTTTTCTTACCCAGCTTTCCGGCAAGCTCATTGG
>JAEZHX010000230.1 GCA_023436765.1 Bacillota bacterium | reverse complement strand
TAAGATATTTTTAAGTTCCTTATCCAATATATTACTGTAAAATATCCTTTTATACAATATAATTTGCTATAATATTACAATAATTTATAATTCCTGTTAAAGGATTTATGTCCTGTAACAGGAATATATAGTGCTTGAAATTATATATTAGGCGGTATTTTATTCTTTCTGTTACTGATGATTAATAGAATAACGATTGGGGCCAGTATGATACCGGAACCTACGATTGCCGCCGGTATCGATAGCTTTAAAGCAATTAATCCAAGTACCGGGCCTCCGATGACCTGGCCCAGAGCATCCATCTGGCCAAAGGTAGAAAGTACGGTAGCCCTGACCTCTGACTTGATATGCTTGTTTCTCCAGGCATCAAAGATTGGCTGATTCGTCTTCCTTAAGATAAAGAACATCAGATAAGTTGATAAGCCTAAGGTGAAGTTCCCTGATAAACCAAAGAACAGGATGGCGATTACCATCAGGAAATTAATCAGTGTCAAAATCCATACATTCTGCAGTTTTCCGGTCTTCTTCATCCCTCTCTTCAGATATTCGACAGCCAGGATGCTAAGTACCATGGCAGTCCCGTCGATTATCCCGACCCAAACTGCCGGTTTCAGTTGAATATGATCAGGAAATCCTATGTCAGTCATGAAATGCAAAGTCCACAGTCGGTCAAAGCCTTCACTGTATAATCCATACAGCAAGGAAATGATAAGGATCATCCGAAGGACCGGTTTACTTCTGATAAACCTTAACCCCTCCAGAAAGGTATGCCTCATCTGGCCCCAGGTATTCCGATTCTCAACCGGAGCCGGAGTAAAATGATCCTCCCGCATAAACCGAAGTAAGAATATCGAAAGCAGCAGAAATAATGCTCCTCCTGCTAGTATCGGCAGGTTTACCCTGTAAGCACCGAGGACGGTACTGAATATAATTCCTGCCAGAGAAAAGATCTGTCCGATCTGTGCAGATTTTAAATACAGCGCATCCAAATTCTTCTCCTCAATCTCATCTGCAATCCATGCCTCATCGGCTCCACTGGTAAAGGTATAGCCCATTCCCCATAGGACCTGGCTAATGATCACGGTGAAAAATAAGGGAATTGCGCCCTCCAGCAGGAAGGCCGTCCCCATCATCGTAATACCGATGATGACGGATATTCTTCTGCTTCGAATATCCGCAACAACTCCGGTAGGTATTTCAAATAGGAAGCAGGAAGCCTCCAGTACCGTTCCTACCAATACCAGCTGAAAGGGATTTAATTGTATCATATCGATCCGGTATACCTGACTCATCGTAAAGATAAGGGAGAGGAAAAAAGCTACTGCACCGGAATAAATATAGTATACTGTCGAAGGGTTTAATTTTCTGTTCAATGAGGCTCTCCTTTAATTGACTTCATCTTCTGTTAAGCAACTGTATATACTGTAATTTCTTAATTAAGAGTTAATGATCCTCTTCTCCTGTGTCATCCCAAAAATCATAGAATTCTACATCGTTCCATTGTTCGTCCTTGGTATCATATAAAATAGAATGATGATATCGATTTGAATCCTCATAATAGCTCATTTGATAGTAATATAGTTCATGCTCTCCGTCGCTGTAATAATAAGTCGGCACATCATATCCCAGCAGATCGGAATAATGATCAAGGATTTCCTGACTGCAGGGAATGGGGATTTTCTTCATCCCCGGGTAATATTTCTTCTTTACCTTATCCAGGATCTCCTCTGCAGTAAATCTGATTCCTGAAAAATCCTTCTGTCCATATTCATAATTCCATAGGGGAGGCATGGGGTAATCCGGTTCCAGGATTAAATTTGCCTCCTCCCATGCAGCTGCTTCTTCAAAGGGTATCTCCCCCACAAGCTTAATCTTCCCCTCATATATTATGAGGCCATCATAATCCTTCCCCGTAGTGTCTTCTTCCCCTGGTTCATAGGTGGTTCTTATTTCAGCTTTTTTGCTGATCAGATTGTAAGTATTCATAGTGCCGTTAAAATTAAAGGTATTATAGCCAACCAATGTTATCGAACTGAGAATAAGCTTATTATCCTGATAGGTAAACGTATAGCTATGACCCCACCGATCCGAACTTCCGCCATAATCCTGTACACAGAATTCACCCTCTGATAAGGATATATCATCATAAGGATCGCCAAATGCCCCGCCTTCCAAGTTTCCAAGTACAATACTGTTATTTTCAAAGGCAAGCTTATAATTTCCCTTGTCATTCAGGAACAGATAGATTTTTCTGCTACCGGTATATTGACCGGAGCCTTGTTCTACCACTGCCGCAAAATCCTCCTGACCATCCCGGTTCAGATCCCCAAAGCTGCAATCCTTCAGGGAATAGGTTGCCGGAAGCGTAATCTCCTGCTCCATTCTCATCTTCTCCCTCTGTTTCAAAAGCATCTCCGGAATCCTACTGTCAAAGGGGTAGGACGCAGTGATTTCATTGTATATGATTTCGGCATCAAAGGACTCCGACCATACCCGCATAGGTTCCGGCATGTGATCTGCATAGTTGGGGTCATTCGTATAGTACTGTATGCTGTCCTCTGCATAGATTGCTGCATACATATAATCATGTGCATTGATATAATAGCATAGTCCGCTGGCACCTCTCAGATAAGAGGCACCGGCACGTACTTTCTTTCCATCCAGGAGTACCTCCTCATACATGACAGACTGTGTATTACGAAGAAAGGAGTAGTCCGAGTAATTCACTGTTTTAATGAACAGCTCCTCCTGTTCCTTCGTATCAACAATACCGGCTTCCATTAAGGATGGTATCGCCGGCTCTATCTCCTCTTCGGTATAGGTATTATCAAAGATCACGCCCATTCCGCAATTGTAATCGTATTGATTGGACAGCAGGGTTATCCTGTCAGCATCCTTCTTGAGTTCAATAAACACATGATCGCTACTCAAATCCTCCCTATTGATTTGATCCCGGAATATCACCCTTGCTGCGCCCTCCCGATAGATGGCCAAAGCACTCAAGGCTCCTGTCGCAGTACCGTTATGAGCGTTTAACTCAAAGTATAATAACTCATCAAATAACACATGGATGGTCAGATCGGTTCCGGTAAAATAGGTAGTATTCCTGCCATACCACTCGCCATCCAACTGCAATATTGCATTACCGGGTTGTTTTGGAGGAACTGCCTTTGAACCGGAACGAATCAGATACATCGGGTATAGCTTGCTCCAGCTCTTCCAATACCCTATGATTGAATCTTTATTGATAAATAATCCGATAAACTGCCCCTGCTGGTCCGTATCCTCAGTAAGGACAATGGAGGGATAATCCTGATAGTTATTCTCCGCAAGACCGGTAAGGTTAATCTCTGTTCCATAGGTATCATAATAGTAGGTACCTGTAATCTGGCCTTTATCATACTTTAATGCCATATGTATTTTAGCATCACCGACTGCTCCGGTGAATTCCGCCACATCACCTTCCTGTAATACCCTTGTGACCTCCGGGGCAGTATGATCCTGTACAGAGTTCCCGGAAGCAGCTTTGGAAGGATCCTTTGAAGTCTGACCGCTCTTTTTATTTCCTGAGGAAGCATCGGTAGGATCCGGAACGTTCTGATCGGTGCTCTGATCCTCAGGCTGTGTCATCGTATCCTTTGTATTATCCTTCTCCTTGGAGCATCCTGCCAATGATATTACAATAAAAAGTAAGAGAATTATCTTTCTCATAGGAAACCTCACTTCAGCTAAATGATGATTAGTGTTGAACTATATGAACTGTCTTACTGATTATACCACATTTTGTCAAAATGTCATATTATCTTTAACAGATTTTTATCTGATTGAGCCACCTTTCTATAGTTGTGAAACTTTGATGTTATTGAATATTATCCATAATTATATTATGTAAACCATAAAGACTATTTTGGGTAGTTATCATGTCTTTTCATCTATGTGACTATATCACATTCCGACATGAAATTACTCCGATACTCCGCATATGTTATACTATCAAATAAATATTAGGAGGCTCAATGATGAGTGATCTTTCTTCTTCTTACTGTAGAGATAATAAATGTGATAATAATGGTTTCAGTCCTATGCTGTTAATTCTCTTACTTTTATGTAGCGGCGGTGATGGCGGTGGTATATTCGGTGGCAAAGGCAGCTGCGGCGGCGGTTGCGGTATGGACGGTATCCTCCCCCTTATCCTTCTTCTTTACTTAGGCGGTGGCTGCTGCTAACAGATAATTTGATGGGTTGTTGTACTGATACTATACAACAACCCATTTTTTCCCTTTACCATAATTTTCTTTAGAGTTATAATGGGCTTGCTTACATCTTACCAAAGGAGCAATCCCATGTCTGATACAAACCAAAATAAAAAACCTGATACTTACGGTACACGGTCAGTTCGCCTTAAGCATCTGTTTCGTATGAAATTTGCACGATATCATATCATTAGAACGCTTCGTATCCTTTGTATCATTGGATTTGTTGCTTTTTTCTTGCTCTTTATGAATGAAACAGTTATTCAAACCTACCGATCTAAAAAAGATATTGATTACACCAGAGATCTATATCATCGATCTGAAATTGAAAGTATACTTCCGACCGACGCGGCGTCTACCATGGCTTCCTCTCCTGTCACTGAAACGAAAGGAGTGACTTCGAAACCCGGTACAGTGGCTACAGAGGTCCCCACCCCAACACCCGCTCCTGGCCGGGACGAGCAGGGCAGATTAGTGCAATTTACGGGGCTGCTGGCTGAGAATGAGGAGACCAAGGGCTGGATCACCATCCCCGGTACGGATGTGGATTATGTGGTGGTGCAACCCGATAGGAAGGAGCCAGAATACTATCTCTATAAAGGCTTTCACAAGAAGTACAATAAAGCTGGTACCCTGTTTCTGGATCCCCGTTCTTCTGTAGAAGCTTATTCTCAGAACCTAGTAATCCATGGTCATAACATGGTCTCTACCAAGGAGAAGATGTTCCATTCCATTCTGGAATATAAGAAGGAGATCGACTATTACAGGGAGCATCCGATTCTTCGGTTCGATACGATTTATAATACAGGAATCTGGAAGGTATTTGCTGTCTTCATCACTCCCCCGGACCCTGCCAAGGACTATTTCTTCGAATACCGGAAACCCTCCTTTGAGAGCCCTTCTGAATTTTTGAATTTTGTTTACCAGATCAGGATCCGTTCTCTTCTTAATGTCGATGCCGTTGATATCAATGAGAAGGATGAGCTGCTGATGCTCTCCACCTGTTCCTATGAGGTAAACGACAATTACCGTACCGTCCTTGTCGCCCGTAAGGTACGTGAGGGGGAGGAGCCTACCGTAGATGTGGATAGCGCAGAGATAAATCAGAAGCCGTATTATGCAGAGGATTACCGCAACAAATACGGTAAGGATATCCCCGATGTCGCAGATACCTTTGAAGAGGCATTGGAAAAAGGACAGATCAGTTGGTACACACCGGCTGAGCTTCAGACGAATGAGTGACCGGATTAATCAACATCGGGACTTGCACCCGCCAGAATGTGCGTCTGCCGGGCTCACGAATAAGACGGTCTGCCAAAAGCAGACCGTCTCCCATTCAGGTATTGCTATTCGGATACTGGTCCAGCCAGTTCTCCCCGTCATATTCTTCTATCTGTTTCACGATTCGGTCTAAATAAGTCTCCAAATATGTATTCTCTTCCTCCTTCTCGGCAAACCAAAGACTGGACTGTCCAAAGCCATAAGAGGTTCCTGATTGTTTCCTTGGAACAGACCATTTCGGTTTATTGCTTCTTTCTCTTCTTGGAAGCAACACACAATCCTCCGCTTTTGCTATCGCATTATATGCCTGGACATAGATACCCTCTCCCTCATCACCGGTCGGAAACTCTACCTCCTGATAATATCGGTAAACAGTTGCGTGCTTATACCAGCCTACTATTGTAGTAAAGTTATGGGCAGGATGGTTGGCGCAGTAGATCACCAGAACATCCTCAACGAAATCCTGATTTATGAAATCTTCACAGCCATTAATGTTCTCGATCAGCAGCTGATTTTTATTTGCCTTCGCCGGCTTTATCTCCACATATCCCAAACAATAATCTCCGGATTCGAAGGGACCTTCAAAGAAATTTAATGCCACACGTTCAAAATTATACTGTTCCAGAGCTTCTCTTCCCGTTTTGTTGAAATCTGCACTGCCCTTAGGAGTGTCTACACCGGGGAAAACGCCTTTATAGTAGTCAAGCCATGTAATATTGCAAAATAATAACCTCATGTCCTTACCTCCATGTTTTATTATATCATGAACATAAAGCATGTTCATGATTTTAGCTCCGTTCTCTTGCTGCAAGCTTTGCTTTATTAATATCAAGCTTATACCACTTACATTTTACTACAGATTTGTGAAACTTTCGATACATAATTTATTAAATTTTTATGATATTGGCAGACCATGATAAATTTCCTACAATTACGGATAATAACTAAATCAAAATTATGAATATGGGAGAAAGCTGATGTATATTCCAACAAGAATTCTGTTTGAAAAAGGTTCTATGAATTATGAAATCGGAAAAAAAATTTATCAAAGGTTTATTACGAATAAGAATGTGGATCTCATCGAGCTACAGGGGAATAAAATCATGGAGCATATACCGGGAGATAATCCCCCTGAAACCTATAAGGAAGGAAAGAATACACTGGTGGTAGGAATTAAGAAGGGACTGAAATTTCAGACCTGTAAACCCTCCGCACATTATCAGCTTCCTCTTCTGTCAGGTTGCATCGGGCATTGCCAGTATTGTTATCTGAATACGAACCTGGGGGATAAGCCCTATATGAGAATCAATGTGAACGTGGAAGAGATCCTTGCTCAGGCTGAACAATATATCCTGGAAAGGCAACCTGAGATCACAATATTTGAAGGCTCCGCAACCTCAGACCCGGTACCGGTGGAGCCCTATTCCAATCTGCTAAAAACCGCAATTGAATATTTCGGTAATTCCTCCCATGGGAGATTCCGATTTGTGACCAAATATACGGAGATCGACAGTTTACTGGATGCAGACCATCAGGGACATACAGAGATCCGTTTTACGCTGAATACCGATCAGGTGATCAATAAATATGAAAAACGGACCCCCTCCATGGCAAAGCGGATCGAGGCCTCCATCAAAGTGATACAGGCCGGATATCCCATGGGTTATCTGATTGCGCCTGTGTTCCTGTATGAGAACTGGCAGGAGGATTATCAGAAGCTGCTTTTACAGCTGCGGGAACGCTTACCGGGGAAGCTCCTCCACCCTTTGACCTTTGAGATCATCTCTCATCGGTACACCTCCCGTGCGAAGGTGGTTATTAATGAAGTGTTCCCTGAGAACGAGCTTCCGATGTCGGAGGAAGACCGCAGCTATAAATACGGCCAGTTCGGATATGGAAAATATGTCTATCCAAAGGATAAGCTGTCCGAGGTTTCAGCCTTCTTCCAGAAGGAAATCGCTACGATTTTTAAGGATCTCGATATTGAAATAAAGTATATTATCTGACCGGCTAAGGTTCGGTATTATATGCAAATTTTAGCACTTACAGCAATTTCATGCAATACTTCTGGATAATTTGGGGTTGTACACATTATACACCTTACTTAATGAAAAGATTCTGCTATAATGTAGTTGGGTCTTTCTGTGCCTTAACAGCCATTACCCACAAAACCTTATAAACCTTTGGAGGACTTATGGCACTGACTATTACCTTTATGGCATTCTTTTCTGTCATTCTTGCCATTCGAAATTATAAAAGTAAATATAACCTGCTCTTTATCCTGATGGTATTCGGCATGAGTATCTCCATGTTTACCATCGTATCGGAAATCTATAAAAGCAGTAATTACCTTGTACCCTCTTACTATCTTTACAGTGGGATTGAGTACAGGATGTTCCTGTTCCTAAGCCGAATTCTGAGATTGTCCCTGTCCAATCTTCAGATTTTAAGGAATCTGGGTATCGTCTCTTATCTGGTTGCAATTATGATGTTTGCAATTACCTTCAGCAGGAACGTGAAGGGAAAACAGCTGGGTTCCAAACAGGTACGGCATGTCATCAGATATTCCGTATTAGCGGCTTATCCGCTTCTATATTTCTTCTTCTACCACCCGAGTACCGCCTATTTTATCTATCTTACCGAGAACCGGCTTCAGGGTGAGAGACAGGAGCTTTGGGTCCAATTATTTACACTGCTTGATGGCGTTATGATGATTATTGCCGCATTGTACCTGATGTACCCCATCGTCCTACTCTTCAGGAATTACAAGAGGAATAATATCTCCTTCTTCTCACAGCAGCTTCTGAGCCTGGCCATCAGTATCTTTTTATTGAATACTGTTTTCTTCATCGTATTCTTTACCGGAGCCTTCAAAACCTCCATACGGAATGTATTCACCTCCGCCTTCTGGCGCTATAAGCCGACAGTTGTGGTTCCGAAGAGCTATACGACCTCACTTCCGATGCTTTCTCTGATCATTCTTCTTGTCATTTTGTATATTACCTTTAAGTTCAAGACTGACAGCATGATCAACGGTATCAAGGAACGGGCCATCAGAAAGAACCTGAACCTGCTAAATACAAATTTAAAGGATGTTCTCCATTCGGATAAGAATATCATGTTTAATATTAAAATATTGGCTGAAGAGGCCATGCTCAGCTACGGATCAGAGGAAGGGAAGCAGCTGCTTCAGAAAATCGGCTCTATCAGTGAGGGTCATATGGATGCGATCTCAAAAGCACTGGATAATATCAAGGAACTTAGAGTCAGAACAATCAAATGCAATTTGATTGAGGCAGTCGAAAACGCTTTGAAGGAGACTTCTATTCCGGAAAGTATCAAGCTGAATATTACATACCATGACAATCCGGTCTACTGTAATTTTGACATGTATCATATGACACAGGTGATCAGTAACCTGATTGCCAATGCTGTTGATGCGATTAACAGCAAGGACAGTGAGGATGCTTCCATCAGCATTACGGTTGATTCCAGTAAGGAATGGATCTATTTGTCCATTAAGGACAGTGGTTGCGGTATTCAAAGGAAGCATCGAAAGAAAATCTTCACTCCTTATTTCTCAACAAAATCAAAACAGAACAATTGGGGAATGGGACTATCCTATGTCTTCCGTGTCATCACAGCTCATTGCGGACATCTGAGAATTAAAAGCCGCCACGGAGAATATACAAATGTCGAGATCCTGCTCCCAATGAGCAAAAAATAACCTATTACCAATGAATATTTTAGTATACATATAGGTATGGAGGATACTATGGATAAGATAAAGCTTCTGATTGTAGATGATATGACGGATATCAGAGAATATTTCAATATGATTCTTTCAAAGGAACCGGACATCACAGTGGCCGGACTGGCCTCCTCAGGGATTGAGGCCGTCCAGAAGGCCCGGGAGCTTACTCCCGATGTGATTCTGATGGATATCCAGATGGAGACAAGAACAGCAGGAATTGATGCGACCAACGCAATACGAGCAATGAATCCGAATATTAAGGTGATTATTCTGACCATTCATGAGGAGGATGAATATCTGTTCCAGGCCTACTGTGCCGGTGTCATGGATTATATCGTAAAGACCGACTCCATTTCCCAGATCATCAATTCAATTCGAACAGTTTTCTCAAATAAACTGATGCTCCGTCCGGGAATTGCAGACAAGATTATTGATGAATTCTCCCGTTTGAAGAGCCAGCAGCAAAGCATGCTCTATATCCTGAACATTATATCAAAGCTGACAAACTCTGAATTCGAGATCTTAAAGTGCTTCTATGAAGGCGGTACCTATAAAGACATCTCAGAAACCAGATTTGTATCTCCCGCCACGGTGAAGAGCCAGGTGAACAGTATTCTGAAGAAATTCGAGATGAAAAGTATGAAGGAAGTCGTGAAGCTCTTAAAGCAGCTTGACTTTGACGGAATTATCAAAGGAAGCCTTAATTCCTAGAACATAATTCTATTTCTTACCGATGTCATCCCTGATACATAAAACATAAGGCACCTTAATCTCCCACCACACTCGGAATACATATCCATACAAGGTAGCATCTCTGCTATGAATATGTAACCGTTATGTGAACTCGGGATGTATCAGGTGCCTTTTACTGTAGCTACTAAAACAGTCGGCTTACAGCATCTTATTGATCTGATTGCCTTCCAGCCAGGAATAGATATTATTGAAGGTGATCTCTGCTCTTCTGACCATGGATTCCTTTGTTGCAAAGGCTACATGGGGAGTTAACAGGGCATTCGGTGCATCAAACAGGATATGATCTGTAGGCAGCGGAGGCTCAATCTCAAATACATCGATGGCAGCTCCGGCAAACTTCTTTTCCTTTAAGGCCTGAGCAGTCGCTTCTATATCGATGACCTGTCCTCTCGCACAATTCACCAGCAGGGCATTGGGCTTTAACAGGCTTAAGTTATCCTTATTGATCAGGAACTTTGTCTCCTCGGTCAGAGGGGTATGGAGCGTAATGATATCACTCTCCTTTAGCAGCTGTTCCAGGCTGACATACTGGATTCCCAGCTCCTTCGCTTCCTTCTTTTCACTGCGGTTATAACCGAGGAGCTTGCAGCCGAAGGCTTTTAACAGCTCTGCCGTTCTTAATCCAATCGCACCGGTACCAACGATACCGACGGTCTTTCCAGCCAGCTCGCAGCCAACCAGTCCATCCTTCGTCCTTCCTTCTCTGATTACAGTATTGCACTCTACGATATACCTTAATTTACTGATGATCATACCGATGACCAGCTCTGCAACAGCCTCTGTACTATAGCCGGCTGCGTTGGAGATCTTAACACCTTTTTCCATGCAGGCTGCTTTATCTACATGATCAATTCCGGTAAAAGCGACAGAGATGAATTTTAAGTTATCTGAAGCTTTAATCACTTCGCCCGGTAAAGGGTTATTTGCAATAATCAGTACATCGGCTCCGGCAGCCCGTCTCTTTAATTCCTCCGGATCCTTTGTCACATTGTCATATGCGATAAACTCGTGGTTCTCCTTCTTTAACCTTTCTGATAACTGGTCAAGGATTTCAGCACTGACACCTAAGGGCTCAAGCATAGCTATTTTCATTTCAGTAACCTCCATATGTATATTCTAATGTTATAACAATATTTCAAATAGGTTGAATTCGAATTAATTGGGTAGCTCCACACCCTGACTTCTTAAGATCTCCTGCAGCTTTGCTACATTGACCTCCTTCGGAGCAAGGGTTTCCTTACACGCTAGTCCTGCAGCAGCTCCGGCTGCCTGACCTGTCAGCATGCAGGCAGATATTCCACGGATGCTGCTCTCTGCTACGTGGTCGGCACAGATGCATCTTCCTGCAACGATCAGATTATCAACATTAACCGGAATTAAACTACGGTAGGGAATGGTATAGGATCTGGTATCCGTAATTGGTTCGTAGATATGTCCCTTATTGCCAAGCCCCTCCATCTTGCCGTCTCCGTCCATGTTACCATCGGGGGATAGCATATCATAAATCCTTGGATATACTGCAATCGCATCCTCAAACACCTTCTGTGCTTCTATGTCCTCTTTCGTCAGCTTATACAGACCCTGAATTCGTCTGCTGTCACGGAACCCGATCTCCGGAGCAATGGATGTAAGCTCAATGTTTTCAAAGCCTTCAAAATTCTTCTTTGCATACTCATAAAACTCAGCTATGTATTGTCTGCATTCCAGCTCACCCTGAGTAAGTCCTGCCACATCCGTCGGGTCGATCTGATAGGCACAGGGGTAATTCACATAGGATACCACTCCTGCCGGGGTTAGCCTTCCGAAGGGAAGATCCTGACGCTTACAGGAGAGTCCGGTCACTCCGGCACGGTAATCGTCATGGAATTTCTTACCGATTACCTTCAGTCCGTCCACCTCACCGGTCAGCTTCTCCACATCCACACCGGCAATCCTGAAATTCACGGTTCCGGGCTGGCAAAGACCATCCAGATCTCTTCCCTGCTCATAGGGAATTCCTGCGCTGAAGGCAACATCGCCGTCACCGGTGCAATCAATCATGATTTCTGCCTTGATTGCAACAGGTCCCTTCTTACTCTGAATAATGACACATTCGATCTTCTGTTCCTCCATAATCACTTCATTGACAAAGGAATGGAACATCAGCTCCACTCCCTCCTTTTGAAGGAAGTCATCGAGGAAGATCTTCAAATATTCACTGCTGAAGCGATGAGGAGAATCCTTTCTGATATCATGGGACCTTCCGTATTTCTCTTTATATTTCTCTTCGATCTCTGCGTAGATTCCATTGGCATGGAAGCTTGTCTTATGAAGAAAATGGTTGCAGGTCTCTACGTATGCCCCCGTTATATTACCTCCCAAAAAGCCCCTCTTCTCCAGGAGCAGAACCTTTTTGCCACTTCTTGCTGCAGCAACAGCTGCACCGATACCTGCAGGTCCTCCGCCCACCACAAGGATATCAGCTTCCTTTTTTACCTCTACCTGTTTTGCCTTAATCGTATATTTCATCCTATTAGCCTCCGTTCCTGTCCTATGAATAGCTTAAAGTTCTGTGTAATTTAGCTGAATCTGCTCTACCTGTAAAAATTGTTCAATACCTCTTCTTCCTGCTCAAATTCCTTTAGGACCTCAGGATCCAGCAGATTAAGGGCATTATTATACCGACGGTCCAGATCCTCCAGCATCGTCCTGGCATCCATATCCTCGTATACACCGGCAAAGAAATCAGAAATCGTCTTCCGGTAGGCACTGCCTTCCACCATAACCTGGTTTTCCGGAGTGGGCAGCATGATTACCTTACTTGGAATATTCGCAAAATCCGCAAAGCCTACCTGAACCGGAATTCCCTTTGCCAAATCAATCGCTTCCTGTCGGAAGGGAATATATAAGGAATGTTCATACATCTGCGCTGCATTTTCATCCGAATAAAAGAACTTCAAAACCTCCAGGGATTTCTCCGGCTTGTCCAGTGCGGCTATCCCAACACCCAACAGAGAGGTTGCATCGGCATACTCCTTATAAAGAGAGCCCTCCTCCGAAAATGCAGGGATCGGGACTACAGACCAATTACAGCTGGCAGGAAATTGATCATTATATACGCTAATATCAAAGCTGGCTCCCGGGATCATACCGACTCTGCCTTCGGCAAACTGGGCTCTGGCCGCATCAGCATCCAGTCCTCCATAGCCGGGAAATACGCTGCCATCCTCTATCATACCCTTAACAGTATCGATGACCGGAGCAAAAGAGGAAAACTCGAATTGCATTGTTCGATAATTAAAGCCGGTATGTCCGACATTTGTGCCGTTCGGCCTGATTAAGTAGGAGCTTATCATCCAGTCTGACTGCAAACCGAGGATCCATCCATAAGCCTTCCCATTCCCGACCTTCGTAATCTTAGCTGCATACTCCCTTACCTCCTCCCAGGTCCTCGGGGGCTCTTCTATTCCTGCCTTGTTAAACAGGTCATTATTAATGATCAGTTTATAGGTGGTAAGATTGTAGGGTAAGGTATATACATCGCCGTCAAAGATATGCTGGTTGTTCACCAGACTACCCTCATACTTGGATACAAGCTCTTGCCCGCCCGGAAGCTTGTTGATGGGAACCATATATCCCGAGTTCACAAAACTGGTCAGGAAATTAGAAGTGGGCCGAAACAGCTCCGGAGCATCACCGCTTAAGGCAGCGGCCTTGATTGCATCCTGATAATGAGAGCCATAGACTGTATATTCTATTTCTATTCCCAGATCCTTCCCTATGGTTGAGTTAAATTCTTCTATCTGACGCAGCCTTAGGTCCTTCTCATGGGCATTATCCGACCATACTCGGATCTTCTCCATCACAACCTTCTTGGGCTGTCCGCCGCTGTCAAACTCTGCTTCAGGATTGATGGAGGTATCCTTCGTCTGCCCATTATCCTGATAGCAACCTGATAATGAGGTTGAGATCACTAGTACCGTCATAAGTAAAGCAAATACTCTTTTTAACATATATTCTATTGCTCAGCTCCTATCCTTGTCCGGAATATGATAGTTACCTAAAGTATAGCACTAATGGCAGGTTCCGTAAGATAGATTTCTCTTCCTACCTGACTATCTCCAGTAGTTACTTATCATTTTTCCGGTTGTATGCTTTATACACCCAGAGTGATCTCTGCCGACAGCGGACTTTGTCCCAGTAACTCACAGCTTCTTGGATCTGGCTGGCTTCCTCCTGCATAAATAAGGAAATGGTTGCTGTCTATGTAGCTGTTACCTTCCTCATCCACCACTTCAAACGCTTTCTTATCTATCAACAGCTCTACCGTTCTCTGCTCTCCGGCCTTCAGCGATATCCTCCGGAAGCCACATAGCTTATGATTCTTCACGGCATGGACTGATTCCAGATCCTTAATATAGATCTGCACGATATCATCGCCGTCATATCTGCCAACATTTTTAACCTCCACGGATACGCGCAGCTTTTGTTGATCCGGCAGACACTGTGTTCGAAGCCGCGAATAGCTGAACTTCGTATAGCTTAAGCCATAACCGAAGGGATATAATGTCCGCCCTTCAAAATATCGATAGGTTCGGCCTTTCATGGAATAATCCGCAAAATCCGGAAGGTCCTTTTCAGATTCGTAGATGGTAACGGGAAGTCTTCCCGAAGGATTCGTATCCCCGAATAAAACCTTTGCCATAGCAATGCCGCCTTCTGCTCCCGGGTACCAGCCTTGGAGGATACTCCTGACATTTGGCGTATCCTGAAGCCATTTTAGATTCATCGCACTTCCTGTCAGATTGATGATAATGAGATCAGCACCGGTACGAATCAACGCGCATAAAAGCTCCTGCTGTGATGCCGGCAGATCCATGGACTTATCCGCCTTCATGATACTATTTTCCTTATTCGGGTTACCGTTATCAACCTGTTCCCCTTCAAAGCGTCCGTCCAAACCCACACAAACCACGGCTAATCCGGTTCTTTTCGCTATGGTTACAGCCTCAGAGATTCTGTCTCCCGGTAAAGCCCTGGGCTCCACCTTATCCTTCATGATATGACAGCCCTCGGAAAACTCAAGCTCCAGGTCCGGTCCTGCTACTTCCCGGATTCCCTCCAGCAAAGTAACGTATCTTGACGGTGTTCCGGTATAATTACCGATTAAGGCCGTACGGCTGTCCGCATTCGGACCAATCACAGCGATTCGCCCGGATCTATTACTGAGAGGAAGTATTCCGTCATTCTTTAAGAGGACTATGGATTTCTCTGCAGCCTTCACTGCCTCTGCTCTGTGTTCCCTGCAGGCTACTTTATCATAGGAAATACGATTATATTCACAGTCCTGGTCAAAAAGTCCGAGGCGAAGCCTTGTTCGAATTGCATGAACCGCCGCTTCGGTGATATCCTCTTCCGATACCAGTCCCTGTTCATAAGCTCTCAGAATATGAAGATAGATATTACCGCAATTGATATCACAGCCCATTTTTAATGCTAAGGCTGCAGATTCCTCTGCTGTACCGGTTACCATATGATGCGCATGGAAATCTGCCAGGGCGAAGCAGTCGGATACGTAATATCCGTCAAACCCCCACCTCTTCTTCAAAATATCCTGCATCAGCAGCTTACTGGCACAGCAGGGTTCTCCGTTGGTTCTGTTATAAGCGCCCATAACACCTTCAACCTTAGCTTCCGTGACACATGCCTCAAAGGCCGGAAGATAGGTTTCCCATAGGTCCTTATTTGAGACCTCTGCATTGAATTCGTGTCTTAATTCCTCCGGGCCGCTATGTACTGCAAAATGCTTCGCACAGGCAGCAGATTTCAGATATGTTCCATTCCCCTGAAGACCCTTGATAAAGCTGACTCCCAGTACTGAAGTCAGATACGGGTCTTCTCCATAGGTCTCTTGCCCCCTGCCCCATCTGGGGTCACGAAAGATATTTACATTCGGTGCCCATAGTGTTAAGCCCTTATAAATATCCCGGTCTCCCTCTGCAACATAAGCATTATACTTAGCCCTTGCCTCCGTAGCGATGATATCACCGATCTTCTCCATCTCTTCCGGATCAAACATAGCCGCGAGTCCGATCGCCTGAGGAAACATTGTTGCAGTCCCCGATCTGGCCAGTCCGTGGAGGGCTTCATTCCACCATTGGTATCTTGGAATTCTGAGCCGCGGGATTGCCGGAGAGTCATAGCGAAGTACGGCTGCCTTCTCCTCCGTGGTCATTTTATTAACAATTTCTCTTGCTTCCTTTGTAAAGTCCATTCCTACACCTGTATCCTATGATTTTGTCACTCTCATTGTTATCTATGCTATTATTCCTGCAAGCTTGACAATCAGAGGGATTGTGATTGCACATAATAGGGTTGTGACAGTGAATATTTCTGCTGACAGAACCGAATTCTTGCCATATTTGATGGAGAACAGGATTCCTGTTGTCGCAGAGGGGGCTGCCGCCATGATCACTGCTGTTGTAAATACGATTTCATTCATCGGGAATAAGCTGTAAACCAGTAAAAGCAGAATCGGAATGATAATTAATTTTATGAAAGCGGTATAAAATACTCTGAATTTCTTTAACAGCTTTCGCAGATCAGTTTTACCGATGGTAACACCGGCAATCAGCATCGCAAAAGGGGTATTCATATTCGCAATATGAGTGAAGGCATCCTTCACCACCTTTGGAACCATGATCTGGAAGAGAAAGCAGATCAACCCGATCACAATCGCAATGATGGAAGGTGACATCAGTTTCTTCATTAAGGCTTTGAAGCTCAGCTCTCTGCTTCCGGACATCATAATGACCCCATGGGTCCACAGAAAAATATTGAACATCGTAATAGATGCAGTAACATAGAATACTCCCTCTGATCCAAAGATCCCGTTCACCAGGGGGATACCCATAAAGCCTACATTCGCATAGATGGCATTGGACCGCTCCACCTCCGCATCCTTATTCTCCACGTATTTCTTGATTTTGATTCCATCAATGATCAAGGTTTCCCGCTTTTTCTTGCGAAGCATCAGATATGCAATCAGAATACTTGTGATATGGGTTACTGCGGACAATAACAGGGAAATCAATAAACCGTTCAGAAGCTCGGTAGAAAATGCTCTCTGATAAGCCACGAAGATGACCATCGGGTTAACCAGCATCAGAAGGATATTGGAGAGCTTTGCGTTCGTAGCATCGTCAATCAGTTTGATCTTGTAGCTAATGATACCGATGATGATAATGATAAAAATGATAAGTATTTGGTTTAAAGTGATTTGAGCCGGTGACATAATAACCTCCACATTTTTTTAAGCACCGGGAATCCGGGCGTCAGCATTACTTTATTATGAGAGAATAACATAATCTTAGACATTAGGAATCGGCTTGCCGATTCCTAATGTAACTTTCCTTTTTCTAGGAAACGACATTTTCAGGTTTGCCGTTCAGGAATGCTTTCAGATTATCAACTGCGATGTTCATCAGACGCTGTCTGGCTTCCTTCGGTGCCCAGGCAATATGGGGGGTTATGATAATATTCGGTGCGGTAAGCAGGGGATTATCCACGCGGATCGGTTCACTGGACACCACATCCACTGCTGCTCCTGCTACCTTACCACTGATCAGAGCATCCCGCATATCCTCCTCCACGATCAGAGGACCTCTGGAATCATTGATGATCAGGACTCCGTCCTTCATTTTACTGATAGTTTCTGAATTAATGATTCCCTGGGTATCCGGAAACAGAGGACAATGGAGGGAGATCACATCGGAACCGGTTAGCAGCTCCTCCAGGGTTACCTGCCTTACCTTTCCGGTTAGCTGCTCCTCAGGGATGGGGCTCGGATTATAGGCAAGAACCTCCATTCCAAAGGCTTGTGCGATTCTGGCAGTACCTCTTCCGATCTTCCCAAAGCCGATGATTCCGATGGTTTTACCTGCCAGTTCAATCAAGGGATAGTTCCAGTAACAAAAGTCCTTGCATTTAGTCCAGTCTCCTCGCTTCACGCTGTCTGAATGGGCTCCGATATGGTGGCAAAGCTCCAGCAGTAGTGCAATGGTATACTGGCTGACAGCTTCCGTTCCGTAAGCCGGAATATTGGTCACTACGATACCCCTGCTCTTCGCCGCCTTCACATCAATTACATTATAACCGGTCGCCAGTACACCAATATATCTGATGTTGGGGCATTGTTCCAGAATCTCCTGTGAGATGACAGTCTTGTTACTGAACACAATTTCTGCATCCCCGATTCGTTCAACCACCAGCTCCGCCGGAGTTCTATCATATACTTTAAGCTCACCAAGAGCGGCGATGCCCTCCCAGCTTAAGTCACCGGGGTTCTCCGTATATCCGTCCAATATTACTATCTTCATCCTGCTCCATCCTTTCCGGCTATTCTTCCAGTAACGCCCAGGCACGATTAATAACCCTCTTGGTATTTGCGAGTACGATGTCTCCGTCCTCTCCTTCCCGAAGCGTTACCTCCAGGGAAAGCACATAGGGGTTCTCCGGCCGGAAAAATCCCTCCTCCTTCAGCACTCGGAAGAAGTCTAACAGCTCCGCTGTATCGTTGGCACTGTCCGGATATCCAAAACGGGGATGCTTATCGCCATATGCGTCAAAGCCCGGCTTCACTACTGCATTACCGATATGAAGGTGGGTAATATAGGGCTTCAGGGTCTGAATCACGAATTTACTGGTCTCATAGGTGGTCGGGAAATGGGAGAGATCCACCAGGAGTCCGAAATTATCACATTCCTTCCTTACATCCTCTGCAAACCTGGCAGCATAGGGAGCGGGTCCGATTAAGGCTGCTTTATCCATGTCAAAATCGAATACCTCAAGGTTTACCGACATTTGCTTCGATGCAGCATAGCGACATACATTTACCGTAGTCTTTCGCAGCTGCTCATAAGCGAAATCCTTGGTCTGCTCCTCCCATTTACCGGCCAGAAAGGCAATCCCCTTCGCTCCGAGGTATTCTGCCTCATCCACTGCTTCCAGAAGTGTTGCCTCTGCCTTCCTCCTGCCTTCCTCCTGAATATCATTGGGATTTAAGCCTGTGGACAGCAAACGGGGTTGTGCACCGTAGCAGACCTTCATATGGGATTGGGCCAGTAAAGCCTTCGCCTCAGCCCGTAATGCATCCTCCTTGATCTGGGTAATCTCTATTGCATCAAAATAATCATCCCTCAAAATTCTCATCAGAGAATCCTTATACTCATATCTAGTCGGCGGATAGCTCATCCATAGGATGGTTCCCACCTGAAAATACTTATGGATACTGTCTCTCATTCGTAATGCTCCTTTCCTAAAATGGCACTCAGATTTTCCTCGTCAACGATCTTGTTACTGTTCCTGCTATGGTTCTGATACAGAATGTTGCTTAACAGGCTTTCGACCCGGACTAGAAGGAGATCGTAACAGCCTCGTATTCTGTTAATTCCTCCAACTCCAGATGAATCAAGGAGTCTCGATATTCAAAGGGAATGCTCTTTCCCGACTTCAGGCTTATGATCGCTTTGGGCGGCTGTCCCGAAGGGATCTCTAGCCGACAGCCATACATAGGAATCGGATCGAAGAAGCTTAGTCCGAAACATCCACTGTTATTCACTAACTGAACAAACAGCTCCCCATTGCTTCTTCCCGCCAGGCTCACCTCCACCATGGGGTTTAGGTCCGGAGCAATGGATCTCACTTTGCACAGCTTTTGAAGGACATCCTTCATAAACAGGAAGGTGTTACTATGCCCTCCCAGGTTATAGAAGGTACCGGGTAACCATGGGATATAGACCGAAAAGCCCTTTCCATAGGGATATCTTGTAACCCCGGGAATCTGAGTTACCTCCATAAAATAGCACCGTTCCGGCGGGCCATAGCTGTGGGGCGGAATCAGCTTCAGATATCGCTCCGCCTCAGCACTGATTTCATTATACACCATAAGCTCCCCAACCGGTACCACATCCGTATCGGTGAAGGAAGGAAAGCTCTCTTTGACCTTCTCCTCTATCAGGAACATGGAGGACAGCATATCTTTACGGATTCCTGCTATCTTAGTTACCCCAAGGCAATCAAGGATCTGCGTCTCTCGTAATCCGGTATAAGGATCGTATAATCCTGTCTCACCGGTGGCAATAACCCTACCGCCTTCTTTGATATATTCATCTATTTGTTTAGCCTCTTCCTTCGTAACGGATTTGATATCCGGCAGGATCAGAAGTCGGTATCGGCTTAGGTTTACCTCTGCAAACTCTGTCGGCAGTATCTCTGCAAAGGGAATATGGCACTCCGTCAAGGTTCTGATCCAGCCCTTTTCCTCCGGGCTAGCGACCCATCTATGGGTACGCTTCAACAGTACCTCAGCCTTGGATTTCAGCCCCAGATAAGCCTGTTCATGCTCCGCATGGAATGCAAATACCTTCTTAATTCTCTTGAAGCCGGATCGATCCAGATGGTTGTCGAGCCTACCAATCAGATAATAATCCAGTGCCCCGAGATTCGTCAGGTTCTGCCACAGTCTCAGCTCCTGTAGAGCCGGGCTGACAGCGACATGACGCAGGGAATATCCGATATAGTCCACGGAGGTATTCGAGCAGATGATATCACTGGTTCCGTCCCCGAGTATTACGCGACAGTTACTGGAGGCATGATACTGCCAATGAGGCAGCCTTAGCTTATATTCCGTAGCTGCTTCGATCCTGGCGTAGGCTTCGTCATCAAAGCAAAGGTCGGGACTGATTCCCTTCACAAAGGCTA
The DNA here is from genome assembly GCA_023436765.1 of Bacillota bacterium. GTDB lineage: Bacteria > Bacillota > Clostridia > Lachnospirales > Lachnospiraceae > Mobilitalea. Next base: position 9,870 of record JAEZHX010000230.1, on the reverse strand, counting down.
CGATTCTTTCCCGGTATTCCTTCAGAATCCTTTCCTGAAATTTAAGATACCTGCCGTAGACAGGGTCCTTCAGATCCTCTGTTTCCGGCAGCTCCAGCCCATACATCTCACGGAATTTACTCCTGCAATTCTCACAATGGCAGTTACCGTAATCTTTAAAATCGTAATCTCTGGTTTGAAATCCACCCATATTGCAGAATAATCCATCAAAGGGGATTTTGTCAAACATTTCGCGAAGAATTTCGAAGGCATACCGCTGCTGATAATCACCGTTGATGCAAACCTGAACATCTCCGTTGTATTCCATTATCTGATCTTCCTTCGTCCTGAAGGCCCATTCGGGGTGCTGTTCATACAGACTTTTACGAACCTTGGAAAAGTCCGTTCTGGCTAATACACGGATTCCGTTCTCATGACAGGCTTCAACAATTCTTCGTAAGCTGTCACCCTTTAGGTACGGGCTCTGATAATGGAAGGGCAACTCCGTGGGATAGCTGGCGATAATTCCTGCTGCATTCAGTAGTACTACATTTGCTTTAAAATCCAGTAAATCCTTTACAAATTGTTCTGCCGAGATATTGAGCATATCTATTTCCCGTAAATTCGTCTGGATCATTCTCCAGGGATAATTCTTCCACCAGGCCATAGCAAGCGCTCCTTTCTGTATTGTACGTTCTATTTCATTCGTATCTGCTTCTGTTCTATAGTTTCAGGGCATATTATTCAGTCAGATTCTCCGCTGCAACTCGAATATCCAGCTCAGCCAATGAATCAAAGCGCTGTACATCCACAATTGCACATAATCTGGTCAGAAGCTGCGGCCGATACAGACTTTTTGATTTGGCAGAATACTTAGCCCATTCAATAGCTGCCTTCCTTAACAATACAACAGCTTCCTCCTTCGCTTTCCTGTTATCGGTCTTCCGGTACAGGCATAGCTGTACTGCCGCCTCCAGCTTATCTGAATAATAATGTCCCAGGTAACTTAATGCCTCAATATCCTCTACAGTGGCCAGCAGTTCCTCAGCATCCGGAGAGTTCCTTTCCTTGTTATCCTGCTTTTCTGTAGCTCGGAAATACTCCACCCAGACCAATGCTTCCTTCGCATACTCTCTGATTGAGGCTGCTGCTGAGCAGGGATCGTTTTTGGTTATTAGTTCTCCTTTTAGCAATGCCTCACAATACTCTTCCACGCTGTAATAATCTCCTCCCGGAATAGCCGGACAGGACACAAATTCGTTGATATCCGCAAATACCAGCTTATCTGTCTCAAAATCATACATACAGCAGCCTTCCGGATACCACTGGAAATCATAGTCATGCCAATGGACCTGATTGATGATGGGAAGGATGGCTGAAGCAGCTCTCCAGGCTTCATATAAGCCCTGAACCTCAGCTTCATAATGTTTCTGAAGTTCCCTGCGAAAATACTCCTCTTGAAGGTCAATACGATATGAGAGCTGTCCCCATATACTGAACATATACCACATCTTATCGATGATGAGAGGATGTGAGGTACCATTAAGACTCATATAATCCCTTCCCCAGGTATAACCGTCCGCTCCCATATAGAAGCCCTTCATCATACCTATCGGCATTCCCTTCAAGTACTCTCTGGCATATTCCGGATCACCCCAGCGGTACATATAGAAATCATCGTTTCGTACTGTAAGCCAGATCTTCGTTTCCGGGCTCTTCTCCTTTAGGAAGTCTCTGATAAAGGCTGGCTTGGTGCTGGAATACATATGGGCCTGGGAATACTTGAAGCTGATTCCGAAGGGACAAGGGAAATCACGGAATTCCTCCATAATACTGTCATAACGGGTATACTGCATCCGGTGAATGAATTCAAACTGCCTCTCCGGATGGTCCATCAGATAATCCTTCACTCCCCTGCCATAGGAATCCGCCAGGAAGGGGATATCGGTCTCATCCCGCAGCATATGTTCACCGGAGGTAACTCCAATTCCGGCCAGCAACGGATAGGTATCCATCAAAGCTTTCGTTCCACAGTAAATATAGTCCTTCGTGACCGGATTATTCTGATCACAGGTGATCCCGTATGGATTATGCTCCGTTCCGTAAACAAACAGATTCCAAGTGAAAATCATAAGCTTGATACAACGGTTTTTCGCATATTCCATGACGGACTGCCAGAAGGCTATCTTTTCCTCAATGGTCAGCTTCTTAATTGTTACCAGACTCTGTTCCATATCCTCTGAATACATGCCCCAGCCGCTTAAATCTGCCTTCGGAGGTCGCAGAGATCTCTTCACATCCTGTAGGGCAATCAGGGGGTATTCCGGTATCTTAACCAGAGAGGGGAATGGGGACAGGGTCCAGAGAGACAGGACATTATAATGCTCCAGAGCCATTCGGTCCAGAAACTCTGTCCAGAATTCATATTCCCACATATGGAGGATATTCTGTACAGCCGAATCGGAGGCATCAGAATAGCTGGGTGTTCTAGCATCCAGCGGGATATTGAACTTTATTCCTCTGTTCAGGAGGTATGGAGTCACCTCCGTAGCTTGAATACATTCAGGTGAAATGCCCTGACCGATTTCTCTTCCGAGGTCCAGAATCCCGTACATCATCCCTGCTTCGTCCGAGCTGAGCATTTGTATGGTTTCCCCGCTACGCTTTCTTAAGTAACCCTGAGAAGTAACCGATTGATCAGATATCAGCTCCAAATTAATTACCATATCCATATATTGTTTTTCTATTTCCCTATGTAGGTGGTTTACCGCAAACCGAACGGCTTCCGTAAGCGGGAAACCTTCACTGACCAGCTTAATCATCTTAATCTCCATTCCGATTATTATTTAGAAACGGTCATCAGTATCATTTCATCACATCTATTCATGGCATTGGAATCTAATCACAGGATAGTATTAGTGTCCCCGGTGAGCTGCTCTGATCATCGTTAACAGAAAAGCCTCCCCGGGGACCGGAATGTCTCATAATCGGTTGTAGTGTGTGCAAAAATTAATTGTCGTTATCTCATTAATCTTTCCAGTGATTCGTCAGGCTCTAAGCCAAGGTTTCTATAGTGTTCAGTTCTTACCTTTATATCATCCTCTAGCTGCATTTTAGCAAACTTGATTACATCCTCAGCAACCTCTCTCGGAATTACAAGAACACCATCATCATCTCCACAGATGATATCTCCTTCCTTTACAGTTACACCGGCACAGTTTACCGGAGTACCGATGGAGCCTCTGGTTACGCGGCCATAAGCATGGGTATAGGTTCTTCTGGTACAGAATACCGGAGCCTTCTCCAGATTAGTTTCGTAGGAGTCACGGCAGCCACCATCAATGACAAAGCCTTCCACACCGCGTTCCATCATCGTCATGGAGATCTCGGAGCCCCAGACACCACCGCGGATGCCATCCATATCAACCACGATTACCATGTCCTTACCGTTTTCCTTCGTAACTGTATCAACAAAATTATAGATGTCATTGCAGCCCTTACTTAATTCTTCTCTCCACTCCTCTACGGTAGTACAAGCCTTAACATAATCCTGCTTGGGCAGTAACTTCACCGTATGAGCGAAGCCCTTAAATTCGATACCGGGACGGAGAGGTCTCATCTTCTCATCCATGGTTCCTTTGTCTACCAGACCCAATGCATCCATGGCATCTGATAAATCTGCATTACGGAATCTTCTCAGTTCCTTGATTAATTCTTGATTCGTCATTTTCTAAATTCCTTTCAACAATTATTTTTTTGCTGTGCTTAACCCTTAACGGCACCGGCTGTCAAGCCCTGGATAAAGTATCGGTTGAAAATCGCATATACCACTACCATCGGAATGATTGCAATTGCAGTACCGGCCAGCATTAAGTTCCAGGAGGAAGCTGCTGCTCCCGAACCCTTCAGATTCATGATACCAACAACCAGAGGCATACGCTTCGGATTACTTAAGGTAAATACCATCGGCATCAGGTAATCGTTCCAGGCAAACCTGAACTCAAGGATTGCCAGAGTAGCGATCAGGGGCTTTAATAACGGGAATATGATGCTTCTGTAGATCCGGAAGAAGGTACAGCCGTCAACCTTCGCTGATTCGTCTATTTCCGAGGATATGGTACGGATATAGGATCTGGTAACGAATAGATTTGTTACATTCATACCGAACACACGGATGATGATTACTCCCCATAAGGAGGTATTAATACCGAAAAACTTGGCAATCATCAGCTGCGGATAAAGAGTAAGACTTCCTAAAGCTACAAACATGGAGGAAATGACCATGCCGAAGATCAAATTCTTACCCTTGAACTGACCTCTTTCAAATACATAGCCTGCTACAGTACTGGTGATGATGGTACCCACCACGATGAAGAAGGATAGAAATAAGCTGTTGAAGGTATATTGCTTAAAGTTTGCCAGCTTCCAGGCCTGCGTATAATTATCTAAAACAAATTTGGAAGGTATGATCCTTCTGCCGTTTGTCAGGAGCTCCATATTACTCTTGAAGGATCCCATGAAGGTATAAAATACAGGAAATACCGTGATGATGAAGATAAGAAGCAACGTAATGTATACTAACGTATTTCCGCTAAGTTTCTTTAATTTATATCGATGCATGATGAACCTCCCTCCTTAATATGCCTTTCCTAATTTCTTGCTGGATTTCATGTAAAACAGGGAAATCATTGCAAGTACCACTGCGGTGACAAGAGCCATTGAGGATGCATAGCCTACTTCAATCTTTCTTCCGTCATAACCGAAGAAGTATTTGAATACATAGGTCATGACTACCTCTGTCTTACCACCGGGCTGACCGTTTGTTGTCGACAGGATCAAATCGGCCATCTTTAGGCTGCCTACGATTGCATTCAGTAATACTACCTGGAAGGTAGGTCCGATCATTGGCAGCGTAATCTTGAAAAATCTCTGGATCGGATTAACACCATCCAGATCTGCACATTCATAAAGTTCCTTCGGTACACTCTGTAATGCCATCAGGAAGAAAATCATATTGATACCGAAGTTGTTCCATACCGAAGCAAAGCCGATAACGAATAGTCCGGTTCCTTTAAAGCTGAACCAGCTGATCGGCTTATCAATCAGTCCGGCACTCTGTAAGAGCCCATTCACCGTACCATTAAAGGATGCAAACATCAGGGAGAAAATCAAACCTGCGATGGCTGCACTGATAACGGTCGGTAAGAATAATGTGATACGGAAGAACCCGGTACCCTTCTGCCCTCTATTAAGTAAAACTGCCAGTAAAAGTGCTAATGGTATCTCAACAGCAAGTTTACCGAAAGTAAGAATAATCGTATTCAACAGGGCGTTCCAATAAGCATGATCCCTGGAAAAAACACGGACAAAGTTATCAAAACCCACAAAGGTCTCAGTAAATCCGTTTGAATTATATAATGCATATCTTAAGATATATAAGATGGGTACATATGTAAACAGTACGAAACCGATCAACATAGGTGCCAGCATTAAGACCGCCTGAGTAGAATCTCTTTTGATCCACTTGACTTTAATTGTTATATCTTTATTAGTTGTCTTCACTTGTTATCTCCTTCTTCCCATTATTCCATAGCGCTTTATTGCCACACTGATTGATCCGGAGAATTAACCAACAGCATCGGATATCATTGCAGCTTGAGCTTAAACCCGGATCCGGCATCAGGTGTTCCATCGTAAGCAGGTATACATTGTCCGGAACATCTTAGATTTGGATCCGGGTGGCTGCCCAAACCATTATGCATATTAAATCTGATTGTGTCATTCCGTTGATGTCATTCCTTAATTGTTATAACTTAGTTGTCATTTCTTTGTGATGATTATCTGTCATTCCTTAGTTGTCATAACTCAGTTGTCATTTTTTTGTTATGATTATTTGTCATTCCTTGGCTGTCATCCTAGTTGTCATATTATTGTTATGTTTATCTGTCATTCCTTAGCTGTCATCATAGCTGTCATTCCTTGGCTGTCGTCCTTGATGTCTTATCTTAATATCATGGAACAATGGCAGAAGCACATTGTTCCATGATAAGTTAAGCTGGTTTCATCTTATTTGGTTCTTTCGATTGTTACTCCGTCAGAAAGCTTATATAATGCTAAGGTAGCAGGATCAACCTGTGCTAATGCAGCATTGTACTTCTCGTCAATAGCCTTCATGGTCTTCTCTACATCATTAACAGCAGGATCAGTCCACATATTAGCAATTGCATCACGGTAGGTTTCGCCTTCGAACTGGATCAGAGTATCCGGAACAGGAGCCATTGCAAAGATTTCACTGAAGTTAGCAAACTTGGAGAAGTTCTTCATCTCAGGCTGCTTAGCTGCAAGTGCGATTGCTTCGCTTCTTACAGGGATATATAAGCCTTCTTCATACATCTGTGCTGCATTCTTGTCGTCATAGAAGAACTCAAGAACCTTTAATACCTTCTCGGGATGCTCCATTGCCTTCGTGCCTACGCAAAGAAGGTTAGTCGGGTTACCGAATGCCTTATATTTAGGAGCTGTGCCATCGAAGGTAGGGATATCGATCACATCCCAATCGATCTGTGCAGGGAACTGGTTATTGTAAACTGCTACGTCAAAGCTTGCTGCTCCCAGCATACCGATTGTACCTGCAGAGAACTGTGCTCTGAGCATATCAGCATCCATGGTCTCAAAGCCGGGGATTACGCTGCCGTCTGCTACCATCTGATCGATTGCACTGATCAGAGGATTGTAATCGGAATATGCAAACTGCTGTTTTGCATAGTCAAAGCCATAGTGACCGATGTTCTGTCCTGCACCCATGGTGTAGAAGGAAGTAATGGTCCAGAGAGCACTCGGTGCGATACCAAAACCATATGCTGTTCCGTTAGATGCTTCTGTAATCTTCTTAGCTACTGCCTGTACATCAGCCCAGGTCTTCGGATAATCTGCTTCGGTCAGGCCGCATTTTGCAAATAAATCCTTGTTTACTACAAAGCCATAGGTTGTCAGGTTATAAGGCAGTGTATAGGTCTTGCCGTTGAATACATGTGCCTGGTTATTTACTAAGGTGGAATACTTGCCTAAAAGCTCTTCACTGCCGGGCAGATCTTCGATTGCTGTAAGGTAACCAGCATTTACGAAATCCTGCATCCACTTGGAGTCGGATCTGAATAAGTCAGGAGCTTCACCAGCCTGAGCTGCGATCTTGATGGTGTCGGTAAAGTTGCTGCCGTATACCGTGTACTCGATATTGATTCCTAATTCCTTACCAACGGTTTCATTGAATTCTGCAATCTGCTTATCTCTTAATTCTTTCTCGTGCGCATTATCGGACCATACCGTAATGGTATCCATGGTAACAGGTTCTTTCTGATCCCCTGTGTTTCCGGCAGCCGCATCGTTATTAGTCTCTGTTGTTGCAGGCGGAGTCGGTGTGTCTGCTTTTTTGTCATCGCTCTTGCTGCAGGCTGCCATTGAACCGCCGATTAAAGCTACCGACAAAAGTAATGCTAACGCTTTTTTGGTCTTTTTCATTCTCATACCCTCCATAAGTATTTACGTTAAAATGTCTGAACAAATTCTCCGATAGTTCCGGTACAATTCACCTTACTGCTTTACGTCAGTCCCTAAAATGTCTAAAGTGCTTTGATACCGTGGCCTATCGATGAGTCAATTATAGTATTAAATAGGCCTTTTCGTAAGGTTTAACTTTTATACTACTTGTATCAGTTCCAAGGGTTACATTATCTTATATACGTGTAAATCTTATAGAACATTGTCCAAAAACTAAGGATTGATTGAAGATTTCTGTATAATTTCCACAATCGTCAACCTTACTGAAATGTGCATTTTCACATAAGGCAATAAATTGGGTTGAGAGCTTCCTCCTCCCGCTGCTTCGTCTGCCAGAAATTATATAATGAACTTGTCTCCTAAATAGCCTATAATAAACTAGGAATTTCAGTAAAAGGATGTAACTAAGTCCCAATGGCAGTGACTTCCATTGAATCTGCCTGCTGCAATTTTGGTAACCCGCTGACATCAAATGTGATAGCTATGCTCACAAGAGAATAAGGAGGAAAATTAACATGAAGAAACTACGCAAACTCATCACAGGGATGCTGTTATTCAGTATCACGGCATTATCAGCCCTGCCACTTACTAATGAAATACATACCGTTCAGGCGGCAAGTTCGGTCACCATCGATGATAAGGATTTTACCCTAGAGCTTGATCACTATAAAACGATCCGTATTAAGGGAACTTCAAGCAGAGCCAGTTTCTATTCGAGGAACAGCAAGGTCGCTACCGTTTCCACCGGTGGCCGTGTTACGGCTAAGGGATATGGAAGTACAACAATTGCGGTAAAGGTAGCCGGAAAGACTCTGACCTGTAAGGTTACAGTTGTACAGATGAATAAAAAGAATCTGACCTTAACACCCGGAGATACTGCTAATCTTGCTCTTTGGGGTACAGCTGAGAAGGTAACCTGGTCCACCAGTGACAGTAAGATTGCCACTGTATCCGATACCGGTAAGGTCACAGCGATAGCCGCAGGAAATGCCACCATTACAGCAGCTGTGGACGGAATGAAGGTGATCAGTAAGGTTGCAGTTGTAGATATCAGCGAACCCTCTATCGTTATGGAGGTAGGTGGCTGGTCAGGTAATATTAAGACCCTGAAGCTGCTTGGAGCTACCGGTTCTGTGAAATGGTTTTCCAGTAATGATGCGATCGCTACTGTGTCAAGTAATGGAAGAATATTTGCGAAAAATTACGGAGCAGTTACAATTACCGCTTCCTTGAACGGCAAGAAATTCACTTCGAAGGTTAAGATATTGGATATGAATACCCGCGCCGTTACCTTAAAAGCAGGTGATACCTATTCCCTTAAGGTGCTCGGTACCGGCAGCAAAGTCACTTGGGATTCCTATAAGAAATCTGTAGCTATAGTAGACCAGAACGGATCTGTTACTGCAAAATCTGCCGGTCAGGCAACAATCGTTGGTCTTGCAGACGGAAGAATCATCAGGTCCAGAGTTACAGTTACCGAGTAATATCCATTTGGATATGACAATATCTATTCATAATTAGATTTATATACCAGAAAATGGGCTCTGCAATATAGTGGAATTCACTATCCTGCAAGCCCATTTTTTTGATTCCGGAATTCTGGTTCATGGCTTTAACTACGGAATATACGTTATCTCATTCATCAATGATAATATTATCTGCTTTTAGAATACGGTCAATAGTATTACCCTCTGCATAAAATAATAGTATATCGCTATTCGTTTTTCCTGGATTTCTATTACAACGGAGGCTTGTACCTATGAATATTGTAATTATAAAAAAAATAGGAACACATTTCATCTACCTGATTGGCTGGAGTATATTATTATTTCTCTGGTGTAGATTTTTGTTAGATCCCACCGGTATTCATAGTACTTATAGAGCCATGAAGGTAATCGCTTTGTGGGTCATTGTATTATTTGTGTTCTTCTTTATATGGAATAGAATTAAATTTGCCAATTTATTTTTTCATCGAAATTCAAATTTAATCAGTATCAAGGCAAAGGGATGGAATTGGACAGAACTCACTTTTGATGCAAATGATAATATAATTAACGAAAAAAAACGATATCTCATAATTTGTAATAAACTATCCGATAAACAGCTCTCTGCTCTAAAAAAGCATTCCTATTCAGCTATCTTGATTCGGGATGGATATATCAAGGAAGCGATTGGCTTATTACGACAAGTGCTTCAGGATCCATCTATAGGACAATTAGAGCGTAAAATTACTGAGAACGAGCTTAATACAATGTTTACTGAGGGTAATTTAATAAATAACATAAAGGAGTGTTGCGTCACGGTTGATATAAATCGCATTGAAGAGAAGAAGTT
>JAEZHX010000252.1 GCA_023436765.1 Bacillota bacterium | reverse complement strand
ATCAAGCAATCCCATTCTTATTCACTCCTATACATTCATTCTCTGAGTATTTTCGTTCCTGAGCAATAGTTCAACTAATATTGTAACATTTACAATTAGGTTATTCAACAGAAATTATTTTAACCGGGTTAGTCCAAAGAAAATGATGCGGCTCACAAGCTTGCTTGATGAGCCGTATCACTTTCTTTGGATAAGCGTACCTAAGCGAGTAAGCTCTGCTTACGAGCTTGTGCGCTTAAGTGTGTGAGCCTAAGCTCACACACCTGATCCGGTTAAAATAAGGAGCCAAGCCCTCACAAGGTACCGATAAAGCCCTTGTGGCTGAACTGTTCCATCACTGTATTCACACACAAAATCCTGTTAAGTAGATCCCCATTAACACATCCAATCCGGTTGCTTTAATATTAACAAGTATACAAACACAGGCCCGTAAGTATACTTACGGGCCTGTAAACTTAATCATTTCTTTCTGTTGCGGTTATGTCTAATACTCCGGCTCAATCAATCCGTAGGTGTTACCCTTACGCTTGTATACAACATTCACTTCATCGGTCTGGGCATTCCGGAATACATAGAAGCTATGTCCTAGCAGCTCCATTTGTACACAAGCCTCTTCAGCATCCATAGGTTTGATTGCAAAACGTTTTGTCTTAACAATTTTTATTGCATCATCCTCAAAATAATCATCCTCCATAAAAGCCTGATTAAAATTGGATGAAGCCTGTTTATGGTCGATCAGCTTGTTTTTATATTTCCTCAATTGGCGTTCGATAATCTCTTCTACCAGGTCAATGGATACATACATGTCATTGCTAACCTGTTCAGCCCTGATGATATTCCCCTTTACAGGTATCGTAACTTCAATCTTTTGCCTTTCCTTCTCTACGCTAAGTGTTACATGTATTTCTGTATCAGGAGTGAAGTATCGTTCCAGTTTTCCGATTTTTTCATAAACCGCTGTCTTTAACCCTTCTGTTACATCAATATTCTTTCCACTGATAATATAACGCATAACGCCCAACTCCTTTTTACTTTCTAGTAGCATTTGAATAATGCTGATTTGATTATAACATAAGCATGAATAAGTGACAAGCCAAATTGCCGCAGCTGGAATCCATATAAAATCCCTCTTGTTTTGTTTCTATAGCTCATAATTTTACATATATTTCATTCTGTTGTGTATATTTCCCTTTTATTCTACTAATTACGTTTAATTTTTGTCAATTTATTTTCTGTTTTCATATTATCCGACAATTAAAAAGTCAAGTCCTAAACACCATCAATTTGCTGAGCTATGTCGATTTATCATAAGTTACAAAACGCATTTTCGATATTGACACTGATTTAGGCATGCGACAAGAGTAGTTCATGAATGTGGATAATGTGGATAGAAACGTGTATAACTTCTTTTTATTCAAATTTAAGGCTTTTCACTTGTGGATAACTTATTGATAATTAATAAAATACCAAAAGCAAATATCCATTTTATGGAAGTTTAGGTAGGTTGTTTGTGCAAGTTGTACAGTTCTGACTTTGTCAATAGGACTTTATGATATTTTTTTCACCTGCACTATTTTCTCAATTTTAATCAAATTTGAACTATTATGAAATTTAAAACTATTATAATGATTTAATAAGAAGAGGATTGTCTATTGAAAAAAGGACCATCGGATATGCTATCTTCTTAGATAATATACTCCAATCGTCCATGATTAAAACCTGTAATGTATTAAATATATATATAGTATATACAGCGATTACTCCGGGACTTATTTATCCTTCATCAGAGTCTTCTCATACCTATCCACCTTGTCTGCGAGGAAGGGCGCTAAACCTACAAATTCTGCCCCGAAATTCCTCCTCTTTGCGTCAACGGCTGTCATTCTGATAATCTGTATTACGACACGGAAGAAATCACCGTTACCAAAATCAATCGTTCCTCTGAAATAATAACCGATCGGCAGGTCAGCTTCACTGATAAAACCGATGCCGCTCTTGGAAATATCAAAAACCGATATGGAAGCACCGATATTCTTGATTGTAACATTGTCCTGTTTAAATACTTCGTCAACATCCAAACGCAGTTCAATGGGAAGCCTTTTATATCTTCTTCTTTCCTTGTCTTCCATGATATGAGCTCCTTTTATCCCAAAATAAACATTTCTTATACAGTCCCATGCTAATATGTTTATATTTTACCATATAATCTTATATTTTCCAATTAAAAACTATATGCTTCCATATGTTTTTTGCTAACAAGCCGACAACCAAGGGCGAAACCAAGGGCGAACACATAGCCTACTCATCGTTGATAACATGAGGGACAGCAAGCTCATTCACTTGAAATGAACAAAAAAAGGTTATCCCATACTTATCTATAGTAATTCAAATTACTGATATAGATATGGGATAACCCTATAATTTTATATCACTCAGGTATTAAATTAATAAACAATTCTTCTGACCCTATACACCTTACGATAGTTATACTTTGAAATAATAATACCCTGTCTGGAATTGGCTGCATGTACGATTTGGTCATTGCCTATATACATGGCTACGTGGTTAACGGTACCGCTGCTATTAGCATAAAAAATCAGATCACCGGGTTTACGGTCTTCCAAATCCACTCTGATTCCCGCTGTGTTAGCCTGTTGATAGGAAACCCGATCAATATAATATCCGAAATCTTCGTAGATCTCCTTTACAAAACCTGAACAATCGACACCTCCGGTTAAACTGTTTCCTCCCCATCGATAGCTATATCCTACGAATTTCTTAGCATATGACACTATCTCATTTCTCAGCTCCGACAGACTTCCGGAATCCTGATTGGACGGCTTGCTGACCGGCTCCTCCTTTTTATCCTTAGCTGCCTGGGCTGCTTTCCGTTCTGCCTCTTCCTGTGCTTTCCTTCTGGCCTTCTCTTCTTCCAGCTTTCTTAAGCGTTCCGCTTCGGCGCGTTCTGCTTCCTGCTGTTCTCTTAAGATCCTTTGCTCTTCCTCTATCGAAATTGCTT
>JAEZHX010000120.1 GCA_023436765.1 Bacillota bacterium | reverse complement strand
TACGAATTCACCTTCCATCACATGAAAAGAAACATCGAATAACGCCGGTGTTTCTCCATCAAGACTATGATAGGAATAACTAATATGATCAATTTTCAGTAGCTCGCTCATACTGTTCCTCCTTTTTGCTTATACAGTATTATATGAAGGGAAAAATGATAGGTTCCTTTGATGGAAATTTGAATACGATACCCCATGTTAGAAAAATAACAATATATGATATATTTAGGTTGACAAAGAATACTAATTCTGCTAATTTGTATCTATTATATTCAACATTTTCCTACGATAATTAACACAAGCCGACACTTGGCACAGGAGGGAGAGAACAATTTGACTGCATTTAGGAAAAAGCAACATAAAAAAAGTATAATCAGTAAATCAGAATTCTTTGGGGTAGCAAAGATGCTGCAAACAGTAAAAAGCAGAGTACTAAGATCCGGTATTAGGACGAAGCTTTACGCAGCCTTCGCTATCCCGATATTTTTAATGGTCATCTTTGGAATAATATCCTATAAGATATCCTCTGAGGCGATTATAACGAACGCAAAAATCAGTACGAATGAGATATTAAATGTAACCAAGGGCTCCATAACGATGGAGCTTGACAAGGTTGCCAAGGGCGCTTATGACTTTATCAATAGTGAAATGGTAAAGAATTATTATAAGAATGGAGACACACTGAGTGCGGAGGACAAGGATGCTTTATTCCTGGGAATCAGGAATGGAATTGTCTCTTTAAAAGCCAAGAATGAATCAGTGTATAATATCCATATTTTCGGAATGAATGGAGAGAGCTTCTCAACGGCAGGGAATTTACCGGCTAACTTCTACGATAGTTATATGGCCTCTGAGGATGGAAAGCTTATTTCATCCACTACGGAGCGGGTTGTTTGGACTGGCGCCCATAGCTTTCTGGATGAGAGCCTGGGTAATGACAGGCTAGACTATTCTTTGTCTGTTATCAGAAAACTGCCGGAGAATAATGGTTTCATTATTGTTGATATGGCAGAAAGCTGGATGGCAAAATCCATCAAAGGCTTGCAGTTAGGAGAGGATTATATTATAGGGATGGTTGCACCCGGGGGAAAAGAGACCTTAATTGATATGGATGCCGCGGAGGTATTTAAAACCCTGAAGAATTTTGATAAGGTGACTTCCGGAGTTGATTCCGGATATTCCACAGAGAAGTACGAGGGTAAGGACTACCTCTTCCTGTTCAGTAAGATCAGCAGTGCCAATGCTACCTTAAGTGTACTGATCCCGGAGCATACGATTACCGAAAAAGCGGAAGGCATCAGAATGCTGAGTATGATCTTTGTTTTACTTGCCTGTACCTTGGCAGCAATCACCGGCACTCTCCTTGCCGGAGGCATTGCCAGAGAGATCAAGAAAATTACGAAGAATATGTCACGAACCTCCAAGGGAGACTTGACAACGGAATTTACAACGAAGCGTAAAGATGAGTTTCAAATTCTGACAGGCAGCCTGAATGAGATGGTAAATGGGATGAGAACCCTGATCGGGAAGGTGTCGGTTGTCGGCACAAGGGTAAGCGGCTCGGCAAATTCTCTTTCCGATACCTCCTCAAATATTCTTGCATCCACCAAAAATATATCACAGGCCATAGAAGAAATTGGACAGGGTGTGGTACAGCAGGCTTCTGATACTGAAACCTGTTCCAACCTGATGTCTACTTTATCGGATAGAATCAACAATGTGAATGATAGCTCCTATCAAATTGAGCAGATTGCGAAGAGAACAAAGGGTATTATTGATGAAGGAATTGTTACTGTGAATGAACTCAGCCAGAAATCAGGAGATACCAGAGATATTACCCGAGAGGTAATTCGTTCGATAGAAGAACTTGAGCTTAAGTCCCATGACATCGAACAGGTAATCAGTGTTATTAATGAGATTGCATCCCAGACCAATCTTCTCTCTCTGAATGCATCCATTGAAGCAGCCAGAGCAGGGGAAGCAGGCAGGGGCTTTGCGGTAGTAGCGGAGGAGGTTCGGAAGCTGGCGGAGCAGTCAGTGAAAGCCTCCAACCATATCAAGGAGATTATCAGCCAGGTGCAGGACAAAACAAAGGACACGGTAACCTCCGCTAAACAGGCAAGAGGTATTGTGAAATCACAGGTGGAGGCACTGACCAAAACGGTTACTACTTTTGAAAGCATCAGCGGTCATGTGAGTGAGCTGGTAAATAATCTGAATGATATTACCGAGG
Organism: Bacillota bacterium; assembly: GCA_023436765.1. Taxonomy (GTDB): domain Bacteria; phylum Bacillota; class Clostridia; order Lachnospirales; family Lachnospiraceae; genus Mobilitalea. The sequence continues at coordinate 19,082 of JAEZHX010000120.1, read as the reverse complement.
GAGCAGCCGAGATTGCGTCTGCTAAGGATGACGCTATGGATTCCATCCGTAATATATCGGCCGTATCCCAGCAGACTGCAGCCTCCTCTGAGGAAGTAAGTGCGACGGCCATTGAACAGATTCATTCCGTGGAATTATTAAGCAAATCAGCGGAAGAACTGGCTGAGCAGGCAAATGAACTTGAAAGGGCCATTCTTCAATTCAAAATATCTTAATGGATTGACTTTATTCGATTGGCATACTATAATTAGTTATCATCGGATGAAGGATTTGGGAGAGACTACGGGGAGGTTACTCTTACGTGGCGCCGAAGGGGAATGCGAAAACTCTCAGGCAGAAGGACCAGATCTGGACGATACTCTGGAAAGCGATTTGGCACCGACGAAGCAATGTCCTGTATACTCTGTATACATAAGAAATTACAGGAAGGAATCTTTCAGGTAAACCAACAGAGGCGTATTGATTTTTCAATACGCTTTTTTTATTGTCTGAAATTTCACAGGAATCATTTTATGAGTTAATGAAATATAATGAGTACAGGAGGATTTGATTTATGGAGAAGAAGACACCTCTCTACGAATGTCACCTGCAGGCAGGAGGAAAAATCGTCCCATTTGCCGGTTATCTTCTACCGGTTCAGTATGAGACGGGGGTAATCTCGGAGCATATGGCTGTCAGGACTGCAGCAGGCTTATTCGATGTTTCCCATATGGGGGAAGTAACACTGGATGGGGAAGATGCCCTTCTGAACGTGCAACGGCTTGTAACCAATGATTGCAGCAGGATGGTAGATGGTCAGGTGAAGTACAGTCCGATGTGTAACGAAGAGGGTGGAGTAGTGGATGATCTGCTGGTGTATCGGAAGGCTGTCGATTCCTATTTGATTGTAATTAATGCCGCAAACCGTGACAAGGACGTACAATGGATGAAGAACCATCTCACGGGAAGGGTGAAGTTTCAGGATATCTCGGAGGAGGTAGCCCAGCTGGCACTTCAGGGACCACGCTCGAAGGAAATACTGTTAAAATTAGTGGGAGAAGAACAGCTACCGGTCAAATACTACAGCTTCACAGAAAATGTATCCGTGGCCGGTATGAACTGTCTGGTATCAAAAACCGGGTATACCGGTGAGGATGGTTATGAGCTGTACTGTTCGAACCGGGATGCGGCGAAGCTTTGGACAGTCCTGCTGGAAGCCGGACAGGAACAGGGACTAATTCCTTGCGGCCTGGGAGCCAGGGATACCTTAAGGCTTGAGGCTGCGATGCCGCTGTATGGACACGAGATGGATGATACGATCACACCGCTCGAGACCGGTCTTGGCTTTGCGGTTAAGCTTGAAAAGGAGGATTTCATCGGAAAGTCAGGTATCCTTGCGAAGGGTACGCCTCATAGAACCAGAGTCGGACTCAACATTACCGGAAGAGGAATCGCCAGGGAGCAATGCCCGGTATATCATGGGGATCAATTGATCGGAGCAACGACCTCAGGCACCCATTGTCCATATCTTGGCCGTCCTGTTGCTATGGCACTCATTGATGTTTCCTATAGTAATCTTGGAACAGAAGTTGAGGTGGAAGTCAGAGGAAGAAGAATACCTGCTGAGATCACAACGCTGCCCTTTTATAAGAGATAGAAAAGGCAGCTAAATATGATTTTGCGAAAGCAGTCCTGTATAGGAGTAAAGGTTCCATGGATATACACGTAAGAGACAGGATGCTTCATAATAAGGAAGGGTTGTTAAGGTATATTACAAATAAATAATAATTACGAGGAGGCTTTTGGTTATGAAGGAATATTTATATGCAAAATCACATGAATGGGTACTGTTTCTGGATGAAACAACTGCCAGGGTAGGCATCTCAGATTATGCCCAGAAAGAATTAGGAGACCTGGTATTCATCAATCTGCCGGGAGAATGGGATGAAGTGGCAGTAGGAGAATCCTTTGCTGATGTAGAATCAGTAAAAGCAGTATCTAATGTATATAGCCCTGTAAGTGGTACGGTAAGGGCAATCAATGAGGAGCTTCTGGACCAGCCGGAGAATGTGAACTCCGATGCCATGGGTGCATGGTTCATTGAGGTAGAGAATATTACTGAACAGGCTGATCTGATGACCGAAGAACAGTATCAGAGCTTTCTTAAGGAGCAGAACTAGTTACTTGCTCAACTAATAGGTTATGCTACGCCCCGCAGGGATGGTTTTCTTATGTGGAAGGCGGACGATTGATTACAGGAGGCTGATCAGATGGGTACTTATGTACCGAATACGAGTAAGGAACAACAGGAAATGCTGGCAGTGGTCGGGGCAGATTCCATTGAAGAGCTCTTCCGGGCAATACCGGAGGGAGTTAAGCTACCCGGAGGCTTAAGGCTTCCCGATGGACTGACTGAGTTTGAAGTTAGAAGAAAGATGACAGGAATAGCCGGTAAGAACCAGGCTTTCCAAACGATTTTCCGTGGGTGTGGAGCATATCATCATTACATACCCTCCATAGTAAAACAGGTAACCTCCAAGGAAGAATTTGTGACTGCTTATACTCCTTACCAGGCTGAGATCAGCCAGGGAATACTTCAGTCCATCTTCGAATATCAGACAATGATCTGCGAATTGACGGGAATGGAGGTATCGAATGCTTCGGTCTATGATGGAGCGACTGCGGCGGCAGAGGCAGTCATCATGTGCAAGGAGAGACAGAGAAGAAAGGCTGTGATTTCGGAGACTGTCCATCCGCATACGATTGAAACCATCCGGACCTATCTGAGTGGTACGGACATGGAGCTTGTCGTTGTCCCCTCCAGGGAGGGTAGAACAGATCTGGCCACATTGGGGCAGCTGCTTGACAAGGAAACGGCCTGTGTCCTGTTACAGCAGCCGAATTACTATGGACTTCTGGAGGACGGGGATGCAGTAGGAGCTATGCTTAAGGATAGCGATATCAAATATATCATGAGCTGTAACCCGATTTCTCTGGGGCTTCTTAAAACTCCCTCGGAATACGGAGCAGAGATAGCCGTAGGGGAAGGGCAACCCTTAGGTATTCCTCTATCCTTCGGCGGACCGTATCTGGGCTTTATGGCAACCACAGCCAAGCTGATGAGAAGACTGCCGGGCAGGATCGTCGGCGAAACCAAGGATTCCTCCGGTAACAGAGCCTTTGTCCTTACGCTTCAGGCCAGAGAACAGCATATCCGCAGAGAGAAGGCTTCCAGCAATATCTGCTCGAACCAGGCACTCTGCGCGATGACAGCAGCAGTTTACTTAAGTGCAATGGGTAAGGAGGGACTCAGGGTGGCTGCCGAGGCCTCCATGTCGAAGGCACATTATCTGGCAGAGCGGCTACAGGAGATTGGCTTTAGGTCCGTATATCCCGGTGAATTCTTCCATGAATTCGTAACGACCGTTCCGGTAGATGTGGAAGAAGTACTCACATATCTGCAGCAGCGTGGAATTCTGGGAGGTTATCCGATCAAATCAGAGGATGGAAGGGAAGATAGGCTGCTCTGGTGTGCAACTGAGATGAATACCAGAGAAGAGATGGACGAATTGATTGGCTTACTTAAGGAGCTACAGAAGGAGGTGGGGAACTGATGAAGCTGATATTTGAATCGGGAAGAGAAGGAAGAGGCTGTGACCTCCTCCCGCCCAGTGATGTACCGATAACTCCGGTCAGTGAGAAGTATTCCAGAAAGCAGGAGCTTCGTCTGCCCCAGATCTCGGAAACTGAGATCAGCAGGCATTATACAGGCTTGATGAAACGAACCTTTGGCATTAATGATGGTTTCTACCCCCTAGGTTCCTGTACGATGAAATATAACCCGAAGATCAATGAAGAGATAGCGAAGCTGCCGGGCTTCGCTGAGATACATCCGCTTCAACCCATCGATACCATACAGGGTTGTCTGGAGGTTATGAAGCTGGCCGAGGCTTCCCTATGCGAAGTTACCGGGATGGATCATATGGATTTTCAACCGGCAGCCGGTGCTCATGGAGAATATGCGGGCTTAAAGCTGATCTGGGCTTACCATATGGATCGTAAGGATAGTAAGCGAAACAAAATCATCGTTCCGGATTCCGCCCATGGTACTAATCCGGCCAGTGCAGCTATGGCAGGGTTCACAGTCATTAATGTGGCCTCTACGAAGGAGGGCTATGTTGATACGGAGGAATTAAGAAAAGTAGTCGGTGAAGACACGGCAGGCTTTATGCTGACGAATCCAAACACTGTCGGATTATTTGATAAGAACATATTGGAGATCACAAGCATTGTCCATGATGCGGGTGGCCTAAATTACTATGATGGTGCGAATCTGAATGCCATAATGGGAATTGCCAGACCAGGTGATATGGGCTTTGACGTGGTTCATATTAACCTTCACAAGACCTTCTCCACTCCTCATGGAGGTGGAGGCCCCGGCAGCGGTCCCATTGGCTGTAAGGAGCTTCTGGCGAAGTACCTACCGTCTCCGGAAATCATCTGCGAGGAGGGTAAATATGCATGGAATGAGAAGGATCCTCTTAGTATCGGCAGAATGAAAGCCTTCCACGGGAACTTCCTGGTGGTGGTAAAAGCCCTTTCTTACATCCTTACCCTGGGTGGGAACGGTCTTAAGAATGCTTCGGAGAATGCAGTACTGAATGCCAACTATATGCTGCATCGGTTAAAGGATACCTTCCGGGTGCCGTTCCCTGATTACTGCATGCATGAATTTGTATTGTCCCTGGAGGATTTTAAGAAGGAAACAGGTGTCTCCGCATTGGATTTTGCTAAGGCACTACTGGATCATGGCATGCACCCCCCGACCATGTATTTCCCTCTGATTGTCCATGAAGCTCTGATGGTAGAGCCTACGGAGACGGAGAGCAGGGAGACCCTGGATGAGGCTGTGGCGGTCTATCAGAGGATCTATGCTGAGGCTAAGAAGGACCCGGAGCACATGCATGCTTGCCCGGTTACCACGGTCGTGGGACGTCCGGATGAGGTGACAGCAGCGAGGAATCCGAAATTAAGATACAGCTTCTCAGAATAGCATAAAAATGAACCGGCTGCTCCTGTTATGACTGGAAGGCTTACGAGATATGCGGCGAAGGAATGTCCTGCAGTAATCTAGTGTTGCCCTATGGAGCAGCCGGACTTATATCAAAGATAATCAAACAAATTAATATGCTTTTAGGAAAATACGAACAGAAAGAGGGATAGCTTGATCAATCAAATCAGATATATCGTAACAGAAGAGACGGATCCCTATAAGAATTTGGCATTGGAGGAATATCTCCTTCATCGGGTCGGACCCTCCGAAGCGGTGCTGTTTCTATGGCAGAATGAGAGGACCATCGTCATCGGAAGGAATCAGAACCCCTGGAAGGAATGCAAGGTTCAGGAGCTGGAGAAGGACAGCGGTAAGCTGGTCCGTAGACTATCCGGCGGAGGGGCAGTCTTTCATGACCTTGGGAACCTGAATTTTACCTTTCTGGCCTCCAAGGAAAATTATGATTTGGAGAAACAGCTGGAGGTCATTGTCAGGGCAGTAAATCACCTGGGGATTCCTGCGATGAAATCCGGAAGAAATGATATCACTGTTGAGGATAGGAAATTCTCAGGGAATGCCTTCTATTCCGACGGTATTCACAACTACCACCATGGAACCATCCTGGTTCGAGTGGATATGAGTAAGCTGTCCCAGTATCTGAATGTTTCGCGGGAGAAGCTGGTATCCAAGGGTGTGGATTCTGTCCGTTCCAGAGTGACGAACCTTACAGAATATGTACCTGACCTTACCATCCCAAGGATGCGGGAGGAGCTGATTACAGCCTTCGGGGAGGTATATGCTCTGACTGCGGAGCCTCTCAGGCAGGAGAGCATGGACCATGAGGAGCTGAAGCGGCTCGAGGAGAAATTCTCTTCCTGGGAATGGAATTTCGGAAGGAAGCTTCAGTTCAGCGATTCCATCGGAAGAAGATTTGCCTGGGGCGAGGTGGAGCTGCAGTTTTCGGTGGAGGGCGGTATCATCAGGCAATGTGCCGTATATACGGATGCCCTGGAAACCGCATTATTTGAGGTTATCGCTGATCAGCTGACCGGGTGTCCGTTCGGAGGAGCCGCAATGATTGAGGCCTTGAAGGGATTGGAAGTTGATACGGTGGGAGAGAGCATCCTAGCCGATATCCTAGCAATAATCAAAGACGAAAGAATATAGAGGAAGTAGGCTAGCTTGTAAGACTGATAAAGGATGAAGAACAAAAAAAGATGAGTAAATCGGATAGCATTAGGGTTAACGTCTGAAGAAGCTGGAGGTTGAGAGGATGAAGGAACATTTTGATTTGATTGTAATCGGGGCCGGACCGGGTGGTTATGTAGCTGCCATTAAGGCGGCGAAGCTGGGAATGAGTACTGCTTTAATTGAAAAAGGAGAAATCGGAGGTACCTGTCTGAATCGAGGCTGCATCCCGACGAAAACTCTGATGCACAGCTCCCATCTTTATCAAGAGGCTGCTAGATTTAGAGAAGCAGGAATAAATCTCGAAGGACTGAGCTTTGATTATGGTAAGATTCTGAGCCGCAAGGATGAGGTGGTGGCTAAGAACCGTCAGGGAATACAAGGGTTGTTGGAGGCCAATGGAGTAACACTTCTGCAGGGGACAGCTACGCTCCTGGGAGCTTCTCAAACACTCCACAGGATCTCACTGACAGCTCCCGACGGAGAGAAGGTGATCTATGAAGCAGACAAGGTTCTGATAGCAACAGGTTCCAGACCAATCATTCCCAAGCTAGAGGGAACGGACTTACCTGAGGTGATTACCAGTGATGAGCTCTTAGCCGGAACCAAGCTCTATCAGAAGCTTCTGATCATTGGCGGAGGAGTTATTGGAGTGGAGTTTGCTACGATTTACCGTGATTTCGGCTGTGAGGTAGAGATGATCGAAGCGATGGACCGCATTCTTCCCAATATGGATAAGGAGATTTCCCAGAGTGTTGCCATGAGTCTTAAGAAGAAGGGTATACAGATCCATACGAGGGCCAGGGTTACCGGTATTACAGAAGGCGGAGAGCTTGGGCTGTTATGTGAATATGTGGAGGAAGGAAGGTCGGGAGTTGAAGCAACGGAACAGAAAAACGATCCGGATAAGACACCGGCTGTAAAAATGCCGGCAGGTAAGCTAGCTGCGGCTGAAGGCATCCTTCTGTCCGTTGGGCGAAAGGCCTATACCGAAGGCCTATTCAGCGAAGAAGTATCTCCCGTGATGGAGGGAGCCTGCATTAAGGTGGATGAGAACTTTGAGACGAGCATACCCAGGATCTACGCCATTGGAGATGTCATTAGGGGAAGGCAGCTTGCCCATGCGGCTTCCGCCCAGGGAATTGTTGCTGTGGAGCGGATGTGTGGTAAAGAAGCTTCGATTGATCTGGAGGTGATTCCCTCCTGTATCTATACATCTCCGGAGGTTGCCGTGGTTGGTCTGGATGAAGCCGAGGCGGTAGAGAAGGGTTATACGGTTAAGGCAGGAAAATATCCAATGCTCGGAAACAGCAAGACTCTGTTATCCATGGGAGAACGGGGCTTCATCAAGGTAATCAGTGATGCTTTGACCGACAGGCTCTTAGGAGCGGTACTGCTCTGTGACCGTGCCACCGATATGGTCAGTGAATTTGCAGCAGCCATTGTAAACGAACTGACTGTGAAGGAACTGGCGTCTGTGATCCGGCCCCATCCCACCTACAGCGAGGCGATTACGGAAGCCCTGGAGGATGTGGAGGGAATGGCAATCCATCTGATGCCAAGAAAAAGAGGATAAGGGTTGCGATTTCATCATTATTGCAGGTTCTTATAATAGAAGATAGCAATCTGGGTACGGTCCCGAAGATTCAGCTTTTCAAGAATGGTGCTGATATTGTTACGGACCGTTCCCTCACTAAGATACAGAAGCTCCGAGATCTCCTTGTTGGAGAGTCCGTCTGCGATTTTCGTGATGATATCATATTCCTTCTCGGATAAGTCATAGAGGGTGAGATTCTTCTCCTCACTGGCCTTTCCAATCAGGTGAGGGAGCTTCGTGATAATCTCATCCCCATAGACATTCTGCCCCATATGAACGGCCTTTAATGCCGGTATGATGGAGTCAAAATTCTGCTTGAGCATATAGCCCTTCGCACCGATTCGCAAAGCTCTTATGATATAATCATCATCCAGGAACGTAGTGAGATACAGAATTCTTGCATCGGGATATTCCGCAAGGATCCTCTCTCCGGCTTCCAGACCGCTCATGATTTCCATGCGGATATCCATCAGTATTACATCCGGTCTATGCTTGCGGTATAAATCAACTCCATCCTTGCCTGAATAACCCATCCCGACAACATCGATGTCAGGATCGGCGGAGAGAATTACCTTTAAGGAAGAGCAGACCAGTTTATCGTCATCTACTAATAAAAGTTTCATATTTACCCCCATAAGCCTGAGCATCAGGCATTTTATTTCTTTGGTATAGTGATAAACAGCTTGAAGCCATTCTCCAGGGAGATATTTATGTTCCCATCAAAGCCCTTCACCCTGTCCGTGATATTCCGTAAGCCCATACCATCTTCATTATCCTGACTCTGAAGCGTTTTCATCAGATGTTCCTTCTTCCGTTCCGCCATTGTACCGTTATCCAGAATGATCAGCTGATACATCGCGGGATGCTCTCTGAGAAGTATACTTGCCTTCGTGGCATTGGAATGCTTCATGATATTTGCCAGGGCTTCCTTAATGATGGCAATCATGCTGTGCTTCATCACGATGGGAGGGGAGAGTTTGATATCATACTCATAAGTGATCGGACAGAAGGTGAATTCCTTACATAGCTGTTCTACCTGTGTAAAGAGATCAATCGATTCGTCATACATCTTATGGATACTGTTACGGATATCATCCATTCCGGAGGAAAGGGACTCCTTCAGGGCAGATAGGCCTTCTTTTACGGCTTCCTCCTTGGATATGGTTAACAAAGCTCCTACCTGCAACAATGACCGGGATAGCATATGACCGATATTATCGTGGATCTCCTTGGAAATACGGTTTCGCTCATTCAAGGTGGCAAGGTTGATTTCGTAATCCTGATTCTTTAAAATACTCCGGTTTTTCTCTTCCATTAGCTGTGAATATGAGGAGGAGGTATCCCGCAGGTCGTTGAATTCCTCCCGGAGACGGTTTAATTTATTGGTCTTCAGTTTTAACAGATAAGAAACTGCCAGGAATAACATCGAAAAAATTACCACAGGAGGTTCATACCACTGCTGGTGAGCCAGAATTAGTGCCGGAACCACGACAGCTGCATATTGATAGCGGGTTTGAAAAAGGTCGTAGAGCAACACCGGCAGCAGGATCATATATCCCGGCATGAAGAAACACAGTAAGGTAAATAAGAGAATTCCGATGAACCGTGACTTATCATTCTCCACATACATGGAGAGACAGCTGAGGGCGACGCACAGTATAAGCGGTACAACTGCATAGCTGAACCCTACCTGCAGGAGATATAAAGCCAGGCAGCAGACCATTAATAATATTTTATCTATGATTTCGTTCATGAAGACCTCCGGTATCATAAGTAGCGATCACAGCTTAAGACAGAGGAAAAAGTGATGAGATGGTTACTCCTGTAGTATTACATGACAGGCTTTTTATGTCAAATGATTTTCTATAAGTAATTAGATGTTTACAAGCAGTAACTGCTGTTATATGATAGGAAAGTCGGAGGACCAACAGTAATTGCTTGTATCAGAGTTCAGCGGGAAGGTCTCCAGGGCAGTTATCTCAGAGACTGATAAGAGGTAGGAGAGGGATTTCATGAGAATATTAGCAGAAGAAACTATGGCTTTAGTCATTGATTATCAGGAACGGCTGGTTCCTGTGATTGATCGTTCGGAGGAGCTGCTCCGAAAGAGCAGTATTTTGATTAAGGGCTTGCAAGCCCTTGGAATTCCGATGGTGATATCCCAACAGTATACGAAGGGGATTGGTATGACGGTCCCGGCAATTGTTGAAGCAGCAGGGGAAGCGTTTGCCTACCAGGATAAGGTCACCTTCAGCTGTGCCGAGGATGAGGAGCTGCTTCGAAGGATTAATGAAACGGGTAGGAAGAATATCATTCTGTGTGGAATAGAAGCACATATCTGCGTGCTACAGACCGCGATCGACCTGATCGCGAAGGGTTATCACGTGGTTCTGGTGGAGGACTGCATCGGTTCCAGATCTGAGGACGACAAAGTGGTGGCTGTTCGAAGGGCTGAAGCAGAGGGGGCTGTGATCACGACCTGTGAATCCATCCTGTTTGAGCTGACCAGAGTTGCCAAGACTGAGGTGTTCAAAATAATCTCAGGTCTGATAAAGTAATAGTGATCGGAAGGAAATGTACCAATCATATATGATGATCTGAATCTGAAGATCGGAAATGTCGTTTGATAAGAAGCATAAGATTGCTGCCCGGCATGGCGGCAGTCTTATGCTTCTTTTTGTGCGCAAACCTAGTTACATTTATCATTCGAGGTGTATTGAAATGACATTTGTCATTCTAACTCGTGACTGCCTTCACTTCCATATATCCGCCTGCTTCTATATGATATAGTCAGATGATACGTCAAGCGTATGTATGAGAGTTTGTAGGAGGTAAGCTATGATAGTTAAAGTACATGGATTAGTAAAACGTTATGATAAACTGGTTGCCCTGGATTATCTGGACCTGGAGGTGAAGGAGGGAGAAATCTTCGGATTGCTGGGACCGAACGGCTCCGGCAAGACCACTGCCATAAACTGTATCCTGTCTCTGTTAAAGTATGATAAGGGTACCATAGAGATTTTCAATAAACCGATGGGGCCGGATGAGTATCAGCTGAAGAAGGATATCGGAATCATTATGCAGAATGTAGCGGTATTTGATGAGTTGACCGTATATGAAAATATAGCTTATTTCTGCAGCCTGTACATTAAGGATAAAGAAGAAGTGAAGCGACTGACGGAGGAGGCAATCGAATTCGTCTCCCTGGAGGATTATAAGAAGTTCTACCCGAAGAAATTAAGCGGAGGCTTACTAAGAAGACTGAATATTGCCTGCGGTATCGTACACAAACCGAAGCTGATCATCCTGGATGAGCCTACGGTAGCGGTTGACCCCCAGAGTAGGAATAAGATCCTGGAGGGGATCAAGAAGCTGAACGAGAATGGAGCTACGATCATCTATACCTCCCATTACATGGAGGAGGTAGAACAAATCTGCAGCAATATTGCCATCATTGATAAGGGAAAGGTCATAGCTAAGGGAACCAAAGAGGAGCTAAAGGCAATGATCTCCATTGGGGAGAAGATTACAGTGGAAGCATATCAAATCACCGAGCAGCAACTGAGCAGCCTGAAGAGCCTCCCTAATATCTATTCCGTGGAATATCATGATAACCTGCTTGAGATCAAATCGGGAAGGGGTAAGAATAACCTGGTCCAGGTGCTCCATTTTATGTCAGAGCAGAATATCAACTTCGGCAGGATCATTACAGAGGTGCCGACACTCAATGATGTATTCCTTGAAATCACAGGAAAAGAGTTAAGGGATTAATTTGCGCTGACACTCAAATTCGTGGTGTCGGCAGTATGGAGGTAATATATGAGTTTTAATTTATATAAAATAAGGCTGAAATGTATATTGAGAAATAAGGAGGGTATCTTCTGGAGCTTTGCATTCCCGATTGCCCTGGCTACCTGTTTCTTCTTTGCCTTTGGCAATCTATGGAGTGTTGAAGACTTTAAGACAATCAATATCGCTTACGTCAGTGACGGTGAGGAGCAGGAGCCAATAAAGGAAGCCTTGGAACAGACAGAGATAACGGCAGGGACTAAGATGTTTCAAGTAACCTACACCGACAGAGAGGAAGCAAGCAGTCTGCTGGATAAGAATAAGATCGAGGGTTACATCGTAGGAAGTACAGATCCTAAACTGTATGTGAAGAATAGTGAACTGAACGAAACGATAATAAAATCCTTCCTTGACAGCTATAAACGAACGATGGCTGCGACACAAATCATTCTCTCAGAGAAACCCGAAGCTATGAGTCAGGGACTGATACAGGATCTGCAGCAACAGAAGGAATTTGTAAAAGAAGTCAAGAACGAGAAGGATCCGGATGTGATGCTGGTATACTTCTACTCATTAATTGCGATGACCTGCTTATTTGCCGTGAATTTAGGACTTGATGAGGTTGTCAATGTTCAGGCAGATCAATCCGGCAGAGGCGCCAGGGTAAATGTGGCTCCGGTCCAAAAGATGAAGCTATTCCTAAGCAATATCATGGCCGCCTTTACGATTCATATGCTCAGCGTTTTACTGCTGTTTATCTATATGAATAATATCTTAGGGGTTGAATTCGGCGATAGCCTGATTTACATCTTTGTGACCTGCGTTGTCGGATCATTAGCTGGTTTGTTCTTAGGAGCAACAGTTGGAGTGTGGGTAAGAAAAAAGGTAAGTGTAAAATCAGCGATCTTAACCTCCGTTGTAATGGGAGGATCCTTCTTATCCGGAATGATGTTTGACAAAATGAAGTACATTGTTGCTACGAACGCTCCAATCTTAAGCTATATTAATCCGGTTAGCCTGGTATCCGATTCCCTGTACAGCCTGTATTACTATGATACCTATGAGCACTTTTACCTGAACATGGCGATTTTATGCAGCATGGTGTTATTGATGGGCATATTATCTTATCTCGGCCTAAGGAGGAAGACCTATGCAAGTATTTAAAACCTATTTTAAAATCATGAAAAAACAATTGACTGCTGTCCTCCTGTATGGTGCTATGTTTCTGGCATTAAATATCTTCCTTACTTTTGCTGTATTCAATAAAGAAAGCAGTACCCCCCAGTTTAAAACCTCCAAGGTACCTGTTCTGCTTGTAAATGAGGATTCAAACAATTCCTTAATTGAGAATCTCACCACCTACCTGAAAGAGTATGTTAACTTTAAGCAAATAGGGGAGGGGGAGAAGGCGAAAAAGGATGCCTTATTCAGCGGTGAAGTTTCCTATATCCTCACAATTCCTAATGGGTTTACAGAGGATATGCTGGCCGGTAAGGATGTTCTCCTGACAAAACAGATCGTGCCTAATTCGGCAGAAGCAATCTCTGTAGATACAGCCATCAACAACTATCTGAATACTGCTAAGCTTTACATCAAGTATTTCCCGGGAAGCAGTATGGAAGAGCTGAATGCCCATATCAACAACACGATTACTGAGGATACTCCTGTTTCCATTGATGCAAAACAGAAGAAATCGGATGTCGTCTCCTGGGCATTTAACAGCTATTACTATAATTATCTGGGATATATCATGATTACCTGCTTTATCCTGGCAATAAGCACCGTGATGCTTTCCTTCCACGGAATTGATATCAGAAGAAAGCACTTTGCCTCTCCCTTGACAAGCAGAAGCTATAATGCTCAGCTGATTTTCGCTAATCTTGTATTCGTCATGTGTTATCTGGTGGTATTTATGGTAACTGGCTATATCTGCAATCCCAACCGGAAGCTGGATCTGAATCTGCTACTGACATGGGGAAATGTTGTCCTGTTTGCTATGACAGTCTTAAGTATCAGTTATCTGATCGGAATCACCGTCAAAGGTAAGAATGCGGTTTCGGCATTATCGACCATGCTTTCCTTAAGCCTGGCATTTATCAGTGGTATGTTCGTTCCTCAGCAATTCTTAGGCGAACCGGTGCGTAAGCTGGCAAGCTTTACTCCTGCCTACTGGTATGTAAAAGCGAATAATGAGATAGCCGGGTTAACGAAATTCACCTTTGATACTTTATCCGGAATCCTTACGAGCATGGTAATTCAGCTAGGCTTCGCCATAGCCATCATTTCCATTGCACTGGTAGTCAGCAAGCGCAAACGCCAACAAGCGTTATAACAAAAACCTATGAAGCTCACAGCCTGCAGTCATTACAGCAGGCTGTTCTTATGTAAGGATATGGAGCGAATATGGCTTATTTTGCAGCAGGGTGTATAAAAGATACAACCTGCTGCTGTCTCGGGCACAAGAAACCTTAGAAAGTCGTATGATAATTCTATCTTAACAGCCTGCTTTCATTGAGCTATACTGTAATGGTTAAATCAGATTCACTCCTCTCTTATTCATGCCACCGGCCATCACTACGACTGGTGGCACATTTGCGTACAAAGTGCGAAGCACATACTTTGGTACAAAACGAAAGCTTTCCGAAACGTTTTGGCTGTGGTAGAATATACAGACTTAACTAAATTTTTCATATTAAGATATGCTAAATGTTAATCATAGGAAAGGAGGAATTAACATGAATACAATCAAAAATCCGGTTCTGAAGGGATTTAATCCTGATCCATCCATACTGCGGGTGGGAGATGATTATTATATTGCAACCTCGACCTTCGAGTGGTTCCCCGGTGTACAAATTCATCATTCCAGAGATCTGATACATTGGAAGCTGATTGCTCGTCCTTTGAATAGGATGTCACAGCTGAATATGACAGGAGCAGCGCCTTCGGAGGGGGTATGGGCTCCCTGTTTGACCCATGATAACGGAATTTTCTACTTAATCTATACGAATGTTAAGCTTTGGACCTATGGCGGTGCCAGGGACCTGCATAATTATCTTGTGACCGCCACTGATATCACAGGGGAATGGTCTGAGCCGATTTATTTGAATAGCAGTGGTTTTGATCCGTCCCTGTTCCACGATGAGGATGGCCGAAAATGGCTGGTGAATCAGTTGTGGGATCACAGAAAGGGCAGAAATCAATTTGCAGGAATTGTACTTCAGGAGTATTCCCCGGAGGAAAAAAGGTTGATCGGGCCGATTAAGAATATCTTTCAGGGGACAGAGCTCGGACTCGTGGAAGGACCCCATCTCTATAAGAGAAACGGGTATTATTATCTACTGACAGCGGAAGGGGGAACGAGATTCAAGCATGCAGTCACCTTTGCCCGCTCCCGTAACCTGGACGGTCCCTATGAGGTTCATCCTCAGAACCCGATTTTAACCTCCTGGACGGATCCTGCTTTAGCGCTTCAGAGAGCCGGGCACGGAAGCCTGGTGGAGACTGCTGATGGGGAATGGTATATGGCACATCTCTGCGGTAGACCGATCCCTTCCAGAGGCCGCTGCACACTTGGCCGTGAAACTGCAATTCAGAAGTTTGTCTGGAGAGAGGATGACTGGATTTATCTTGAAGCAGGCGGAAACCATCCTCTAGTCGAGGTACCTGCACCTGATCTTCCCGAAACAGTCTGGGAGGAGGAGCCGGTGAGGGATGATTTTGACCGTCCGGAGCTGAATATTCATTTCCAAACACTCAGGGTTCCGTTAACGGAAGAGTATCTTACCTTAAAGGAACGCCCGGGTTATCTGAGGCTGAAGGGGAGTGAATCTCTGGGCTCCAGATTCCACCAGAGTCTGGTGGCAAGACGTCAGCAAGCGTTCAGCTATACCGCCACCACTGCAATAGAATTTGATCCGGATCTGTTCCAGCAGATGGCCGGGTTGGTGACCTTGTACGATACGAATAATTTCTATTATCTCCATATTACCCATCTGGAGGGAAAAGGCAAGATTATCGATATCCTGAAGAGGGATGCCGGAGTCTTTGATGAACCGATTACGGAGAAGGTCGTGATTGAAGGCTGGAACAGATGCTATCTTAAAGTAGAAGTGGATTATCATATCCTTCAGTTCTATTATTCAAAGGACGGAGAGAAGTGGCTGAAGCTCGGCCCCCAGTTCGATGCCAGCACGTTATCGGACGAATATACAGAGCCCAACCGCTTTACGGGAGCTTTCGTAGGGTTATGTTGCCAGGACCTCTCCGGGCAGAGAAAAGAAGCAGATTTTGATTATTTTGAATATATTGAAAGAGCATAAGAGTCAGGCATGAAACAGCATCCTATGCTTCCCTCATTTACATGCATTTGCTTTGTCATTCAGCAAGCAGTACATAACGGGAAGGGTAGGATGCTTTTATTTTATAGATAGATATGAAATAGTACTAATATCCATATCCTCAGGAAGATAGACGCAGTGTCCAGAAAGCTGTTGCTGTAGGCTACACAAAACAGAACAATTGTTTGGAATCTTATTGACATATCATGTGCTGTTTGGTACAATAATATAAGAACAGATGTTTGGACTGATGGAGGGAAATATGGTTATTCAGGAGAATATGTCAATCCAGAGAAAGCTTGAGGTTTTATCCGATGCAGCAAAATACGATGTAGCCTGTACCTCCAGCGGTGTTGACCGGAAGGGAAATCAGAACGGCATGGGTAACAGCCTAGCCTGCGGGATTTGTCACAGCTTTTCAGCGGATGGAAGGTGCATCTCCTTACTGAAGGTGTTATTTACGAATGAATGTATTTTCGACTGTAAGTACTGTGCCAACCGATCCTCCAATGATGTTGTCCGGGCATCCTTTACTCCGCAGGAATTATGCGAGCTTACCATGGAGTTCTACAGAAGGAACTATATCGAAGGCTTATTTTTAAGCTCGGGAATTCTGATTAGTCCGAACCATACGATGGAATTGATTTTAGAAGCATTAAGGATGCTGCGTGAGGTCTATCATTTTAACGGGTACATTCACTGCAAGGCCATCCCTGGTGCAGATCCGGCCCTGATAGAGCTGCTTGGCTGGTATTCGGACCGGATGAGCATCAATCTTGAGCTTCCTACTGCGGAGAGTCTGAAGGAATTGGCCCCCCATAAGAGCCGCAAAAATATACTGAAGCCGATCCGTCAGATTCAATTAAAAAGAGAAAACAGCGGGAGATACCTTGGAATATCCGATGGCAATCAAGCTTCCGGAACCAGGAAGCTCTTGTCCGTTCATCAGGATCCGGATATCAGGGAAATTATTACCTCGGATTCTGGTATCATGCCCTATCAGAAACAGCCGGTTGCTCGCCGAAGGTTCGTTCCTGCCGGCCAGAGTACGCAGATGATAATCGGAGCCACGAGGGAAAGTGATTATCAGATCATGTCGGTTTCTGAAGCACTGTATGACAATTTTGATCTGAAGAGAGTGTTCTACTCCGCCTTTATGAATGTTAACCAGGACAGTCGTCTTCCCTCCACAGCAGAAGGACCGCCGCTTTTGAGGGAACACCGGCTGTATCAGGCGGACTGGCTGCTTAGGTTCTATGGCTTTCGGACAATGGAGCTTTTGGATGAGAAGAACCCTAATTTTAATGTTTTTCTGGATCCCAAATGCGATTGGGCACTCAGACATCTGGAGCAGTTTCCTGTTGAAGTGAATAAAGCGGATTATTATACACTGCTCAGGGTCCCCGGGATTGGAACGAATTCGGCACAGCGCATCCTAATGGCTAGAAAATGTGCGACACTTGATTTTAGTGATCTTAAGAGGCTGGGAATTGTACTGAAGAGAGCAATCTATTTTATCACCTGTAACGGAAGGATGATGTATCCGATTAAGATTGAAGAGAACTTCATTACCAGACAGCTGCTGGCTTTGAAGGATCAGCTTCCCTTCGGAGTGGATAAGGACATTACCTATCGCCAGCTCTCCTTATTTGATGATGTTAGTTTCGGCGCTGATCAGGAATCCTATGTAAGGCTGGCCAAGATGTGAATTCTGATGAAGATGAGCTTATCGTTGTGACAATACGATATGAGAATAGGTTGATGAAGTAGTTAAATGATGTAATAACTCTTTGATTATATAAAGGAAGTGGTATGATGAAGCTGACAAGAATTTATGTATGTGAGAATAGTATTGACGGGATATTTACAGCGGTTTATCAGGCCTGGAGCTCCGGCTATGGGCATGCGAACATCAAGCTTGAAGAGAAATGTGACCAAAATCATTATTCAAATATCGAACTGTTCTCTGAATACATTCAGGTAGAGACGGATTACGGCTTATCCCTGAAGGTAGCAAAGGCTGTGAAAGAGAAAATATCCGAAGAGGCCTTTGAGATGATTTGTAAAGTGGCATTATCCGATCATCAGGGGAAAGCGGATTTGATTTACCGGTTCATGATTCTTGGCTTTGCTGCAGGTCCGGGCATCTTACAGCATTTGAGTAATGAAGTTGTCGCGAGCATCTTTAAGATCAGCCGCTTTGTGGGCAATGAGGTGCACCATTTGTTAGGCTTTATCCGATTCTCAGAGCAGGAGAATGGACTGCTTGCCAGTATGATCCATCCGAAGAATAATGTGCTGTCCATGGTTACACCGCATTTTGTTGATCGACTGCCAAGAGAGCGATTTATTATATATGATGGCAATAGGAATATCGCTTCTATTCATATCCCCGGGAAACCCTGGATACTGGCCGGGATGGATCATTTTGAAAGCCATGACTTTGGTTTGTCATCCTATGAGGAGGATGAGTATCAGGATCTATGGAAGATATTCTTCAAGCATATTACCATTCAGGAACGAACGAATCTGAAGCTTCAGCGCAATAATCTTCCTCTGCGCTTTAGAAGCGATATGACTGAGTTCCGGATCTCTGCAGGGTCATTGTAATCGAATTATGTTCTGTACTGTTGGGGTCGTCATTAAAAAATTAGAAAAATATAACTAAGTCTATCGGCTTGTATTAAATATGTATAATAACAATATTCTGTGACATACTATCCACGTAAATAAATTTATGTTTAGGAGGAGTATTGATGAAAAGAAGATTATGCATATTGATAGCATTATGCTGTGTAGTCTTAATCGCTTTTACCGCATGTTCATCAAACGACGGTAAGAAGGACGGCAATGGCACGAATAATTCAGCAACAGATAATAACAATAATAATAGTGCCAAACCTACAACAGGAGGAACCACAGGTGGAACAACTGGTGGAACTACTGGTGGAACCACAGGAGGAACTACTGGTGGAACTACAGGAGGAACCACAGGCGGAACAACAGGAGGTACCACAGGCGGTACAGGAACATCATCCGGTGGAACTACAGGCGGAACCACAGGCGGTACAGGAACATCATCCGGTGGAACCACAGGCGGCAACACAACCGGAACCACAGGTGTAACTGGTGGAGCATA
>JAEZHX010000073.1 GCA_023436765.1 Bacillota bacterium | reverse complement strand
GTATGTCAAATAAAAAGTCGGGAGCACGAACTTTGCTATGGTCAGTACTTATGAGTTCCCCTGGTCCATTAGTGGTAGGATTAGGATTGTTGAGTGGGCGAAGTTCAACACAGATTGCGGATTTTGTACGAAGAAGCGCGGAATTATTGGCAATTATTATGTCTTTTGTTATCTATAAACTTACCGTAAAAGATGATGTCTGTAATGAAGGAAAGAAACAAACATTAGAACGAGGTTCTAATGTTTTTGTAGGCACAATGATGTGTGTAGGTGGCATTTTTATGATAATACTTACACTGATAAGTGATAATTCAGATAAGGGAAATGTTATCCCAGGATTGGCAATTGCGATAATGGGAGTGATTGCAAATTCTATTTTTTGGAGAAAGTATACGCATTTGAATAAAATAGAACCAAATGCGATTTTGAAGGTACAATCTAGATTGTATCGTGCCAAAACATTGGTAGATGGCTGTGTAACCATCGCATTATTGTCGGTCGTTATAGCACCAGCCACACAGATTTCTTATTGGTTAGATTTTATAGGTTCATTGATTGTTGCAGTCTATTTGATTTGGTGTGGAGTTCGTACGATTTATGAATCGATTTATTGCAATGCATTAAAAGGTTGTTAATGCTTAGAGTATTAAGAGATGGAAACATTTGGTTTGTTTATAAGACTTATTCCAATTTGTCGAACACGTGCAAATTTCAGTTTGTAGAAATAACAGACGGTATAATTGATAAAATATGAATCACATTTTTATAAAAAAGAGCATTTATTGAGCCGACCCCCAAAAGTTAGACCAAAATCTAACGATTGGGAGGTCGGCTCTCTAGATATAAATGCTCTTTAAGTTTGATTATAACAATAAATATAAGGCTTAGGACAGATTGATTATACTATTTTCCTTAGATTCGTAATTTAGGGGCTTTGGACATACATATTCTATACAACTCCGCCAATGTCCTTGATGACCTCTCCGGCGATAATCAAACCTGCTACGGAGGGTACAAAGGCATTACTGCCAGGAATCTGACGTTTCGCCGTACATTTGCGCTCCGCTCCGGGAGGGCAGATGCAATTGCTTTTACAGCTGAGGGACATATCCTCCAGGGGTTTTCTCGCAGGCTCCTGTGAATATACCACCTTAAGCTTCTTAACACCCCGCACCTTCAGTTCCTTCCGCATCACCTTAGCCAAGGGGCAAACCGAGGTCTTATAGATGTCTGTTACTTCAAATCTGGTAGGATCCAGCTTATTGCCAGCCCCCATGCAGCTGATAATCGGAGTATTTACAGCCCCAGAACGGAGTACCAGTTCAATTTTGGCAGATACCGTATCTATGGCATCTACCACATAGGTATAGGCAGAGAAATCAAACAGATCCGCTGTCTCTGCCGTAAAGAAGCAACGATAGGTATTTACAACCGCTTTCGGATTGATCTCCAGGATTCGTTCCTTCATGACATCAACCTTATACTGTCCGACTGTCTTTCTGGTGGCAATGATCTGCCGGTTGATGTTAGTCAGGCATACCTTATCATCATCAATCAGATCAAAGCTACCCACTCCGCTCCGTACCAGTGCCTCCACTGTGAAGCCTCCCACGCCTCCGATGCCGAATACCGCCACCCTGGCTTCGCTCAGTTTTGTCATAGCTTCTTTCCCTAATAACAATTCAGTTCTGGAAAACTGGTTCAGCATTCCGTTGTCCCTCCTTTCTCGTTATAATCATCAAGAAAATGATATGATATCTTCTTATTATGATATCCAATGATGGTATCAAGATTCACATCATGGATGCTATTAAATATATTCAGATCTATGCTTGGGTTCGTCTGACGAAATTTCTTCACCAAAGCCTTCATCTCCTGACGCTTGGAGCCGCCCCCTCCGTTATCGCAGAGAGTACAATTCTCAGTTAACCGGCAGGCACATTGAATAAACTGAAGGTCATGATGCTTCTTCCAGGCCAGAATATCCTGCTCCTTGACCATATAGAGCGGGCGGATCAGCTGCATGCCAGGATGGTTGGTGCTATGGAGCTTCGGCATCATAGTCTGGATCTGGCCGGCATAGAGCATTCCCATCAGAACGGTTTCAATCACATCATCAAAATGGTGGCCAAGGGCAATCTTATTACAGCCCAGCTCCTGAGCCTTCTTATAGAGATATCCCCTTCGCATCCTGGCACATAAATAGCAGGGGGAAGCATCCACCTCTGCAACGATATCATAGATCTGTGTCTCGAACATCGTAATCGGGATATTCAAGAGCTGTGCGTTGTCAATGATGGTCTGTCGGTTAATTTCATTATAACCCGGGTCCATGCTTAAGAATACCAGCTCAAAGGGTATCTTACCATGACACTGAATCTCCTGCATGCATTTTGCCAGCAGCATGGAGTCCTTGCCACCTGAGATACAGACTGCGATTTTATCGCCTTCCTGGATCAGATCATACTTACTGATCGCATTCGTAAACCGTCTCCAGATCGTTTTTCTATAGGTTGTGATGATGCTTCTCTCTATTTCCTGATATCTTTCCATTATTTTACCACTTTCTGATAGCTAAGTCACTGACTGCTGTCATATTCACTGTTCATAGTTTCGCACACCGGCATTCACTGGAATATTTACCAGTCTTCGGTTAATCTTAGGGTAGGTTCATTCATTTGGCAAGCCTCTGATAACAGGTATCAAAGGCCTTAAGGAATCCGGTAAGCTCCTCCTCGGTTGTCAAATGGCTCAGGCTAATTCTCCAGGAACTCATAGCATTCTGCTTATCCTTAGTGATCGCATATACCGGCCTGGAGGGTGAATTCAATACGGAGCAGGCTGATTTTACAGATACACAGATCCCCTCCTCTTCCAGAGCCCGTGTAAATTGTACCGCCTTCACTCCCTGAACACTAACATTCAGGATATGGGGTATGGAATAACCGGTACTGTTGAAGCGTACCTTCTGATATTGGGACAGCTTTTGCTTCAGTATTGCATTCAGTGCGGCAATCGAGGAATACCGATCCTTAAGCCTCCCCAGCGCAAGCTCCAGAGCCTTCCGGGCTGCGGCAGCCATTGCCAGATCCGGAGTGCCGCTGCGATACAGGGTTGTACTGCTGCCGCCATGGATCAGTGGCTCCAGAACGATACCCTCCTTCTTGATCAGAAAGCCCGAGCTGTTTAATCCATAGAATTTATGGGGAGCGAAGGTGACACAGTCCGCACCCTCTATATGAAACTCTATCTTTCCGATTGCCTGAGTAGCATCCGTATGGAAGCGGCAACTCGGATAATCCTTTAATAATGTAATGATCTCGGTAATCTGCTGTCTAATTCCCAGTTCGCTGTCCACGGTACAAACAGAAACCAGTATCGTATCCTTTCGCAGCAGCTCACGCAGGTGTTCGAGATCGATCAGTCCCTCCTTGGTCAGCTCCACCAAATCAATCTCATATCCCTGGGATTGCAGATAGGTCAAAGCTCCGCTGACGGAAGGGTGCTCCAAACAGGTCGAGATGATATGCTTTCCGTTCTGCCGGTTCGCATGGGCAAGTCCCTTAATTGCCAGATTATTCGCTTCACTGGCTCCGGAGGTGTAGATAATCTGTGAGGGCTTCACCTTCAACAGTCCTGCAATGTCAGTCGTAATGCCCTCCAGCCGTTCCTTCGCCTGTACTCCAAGCCGATGCTTTGAATTCGGATTAGCGAGTGCCTGTCTGCACTCCTCATAATAGATATTCAGTACCTCTTCGTCCACCGGAGTATTAGCTGCATAATCAAGATATATCATAAGATCACCTGTTCCTTAATTCTGTATGTCAATGATCCACAAAAGAAAACCCTGCTTTTCGCGGAAAGCGGGGTTTTACCACGGCACTATTATAAGAAATAATTCCTACTATGTCAATAGAATTTAATTTGTCAAAGCTTCTTAAGATGACGGGGCTTTGGTGAAATTTATATTCTTTTACCAAAACCCCTACTAAAAGTTTTGAACAGAGTTGATTTTTACTTTACCTCTTCGAACTCGTCCTTGCTGACACCACATACCGGGCAAACCCAATCCTCGGGTACATCTTCCCACTTCGTGCCAGGTGCTATTCCGCTATCCGGATCTCCTAATTCTTCATCATAAATGTAACCACATGCTGTGCATTCATATTTTTTCATAGCATAACCTCCATTTGTTCTTATTATTTGCAGTTCATTACATATATATGTATACCACAAAGTAGCAAAAAGCTCAAGTTTT
>JAEZHX010000259.1 GCA_023436765.1 Bacillota bacterium | reverse complement strand
CTTATAAGCGCGTCCATAGGGAAATATAACTGTAGGTTGTAGGTTGGAGATGCAAATACTACATTACTGTATTTGAATATGTCAGAGATAATGTAGGAAGGATGGGTCTTAGACACGTCATAGATCCTTATATCATTAACACCTCTCTGGGCTAATTTTGTTGCCAAAGCATTAGCGGCATTTGCAGTATTGCCATACATTGAACCATAAGCCAGAACAACACCTTTTTTTTCAGGTATATATTTGCTCCACTTGTCGTATTTATCCAGGATATATGAAATCATATCTCCTCGCCAAATATGGCCGTGAAGGGAACAAAGCATGTTAATCTCAAGGCCTACCACCTTTTTAAATAAAGCCTGCACCTGATTACCAAATCGTCCAACGATATTGGTATAATAACGTCTGGCTTCGTCCAGATAATTGCTATCGTAATCGAGTTCGTCTGCAAATATATTACCTGCCACAGCTCCGAATGCTCCAAATGCATCGGCGGAGAACAGGATCCCTTGGGTAGCTTCGTAGGTAACCATAACTTCAGGCCAATGTACCATAGGTGCCATATAAAAGCGCAGGGTATGTGCTCCAAGAGAGATTTCGTTTCCTTCCTTAATCTCCATGCAGTTTTCTGATATGTCCATGGTGTAATATTGTCTAAAGAACTGGAAGGTCTTTGGATTACCGATCACTTTGACATTTGGATACCGGCGAAGAATCTCTTCTATGTTGGCGCAGTGATCGGGCTCCATATGGTTGATGATGAGATAATCAAGGTTCCTGCCATTAAGTACATGCGTTATATTGTCCATATATTCTGCACTAATCGCAGAGTCAACCGTATCGAGCAGGGCTGTCTTCTCATCAATGATCAGGTAGGAGTTATATGCGACTCCATTTGGTAGCGGAAACATGTTCTCAAAGCGCTCTATTCTTCTATCGTTGCCCCCTACCCAATAAATATTTGGTGATATTTCATACGTATTGTTCATAATAAAACCTCCTGTTCTAGCTACAGATTATACGAGTAAACCGCTTATTTTATATTTGATTAAAACGTCAAACAACCAGGTCATTTACTATTGCATCTTACACAGCGTACATGTTATAAGTTTAGCATGAATTTTCTAAAAAGCAAGCTATTGCTGTTAAATAAGGTGGAGTTATCAAAGATTTTGGTTTATATATTGCGTAGAGCAGATGTTGTGATAATATATAATAAGTATGTGGAGATATAGAAAATCATTATCCACGATGAAGCAAAGTATGCCTTAACAATGCGGAGTGGTTTTATGATACAAGATTTAAACTTAAGCGAAGTGACTAGGAGGAACCATGAGCAGTAGTGAAATAACGAAAGTCAGTATTATTGGAATGGGAGCCTTGGGATTATTATATGGTTCGCATATTGTCAAGCACCAGGGGATAGAAGCAGTTGATTTTATTATGGAAGAGCATCGTTTTAAGAAGTATGAAAATCAAGTGTTTCTGTGTAATGGTACAGAACTGAGGTTTCGTTTGACTAAGGATAGTGAAGCTGAACCGGTTGATCTGCTGATTGTTGCCGTTAAATATACCGGATTGGAAGAAGCTCTTATATCAATGAAGAGATCCATAGGACCGAATACCGTAATTCTGTCTTTATTGAATGGAATATCCAGCGAGAAAATAATCGGAATGCGTTATGGTATGGACAAGGTGATCTACACCGTGGCACAGGGTATGGATGCAATGAAGTTTGATAATAAGCTGCAATATACCAGAATGGGGAAATTACATCTTGGTATTTTGGATGAAGGGCAAAAAGATAAATTAGATCGTGTAATAGCCTACTTTGATAAGCTTCAAATACCTTATGAGGTGGAGGAGGATATCCTGTATCGCTTATGGAGTAAGTTCATGTTGAATGTTGGAGTTAATCAGACTTGTATGGTGTACGATACCAATTATGCCGGTGTTCTTGCCTCTGGAGAACCCAATCGTACAATGATTGCGGCCATGCGTGAGGTAATTGCCATTGCAAATGCAGAAGGAATTAAGCTGTCCGAGACCGATTTAAATCAGTATATCGATATTATCGGGACGCTTCATCCAGAGGGGACACCTTCCATGGGACAGGACCGCATTAATAGAAAACCCTCAGAGGTAGAATTATTTGCAGGTACTGTGATTGATATGGCGAAAAAGCATAAGATATACGTGCCCGCTAACGAATATTTGTATAAGCGGGTCAAGGAGATTGAACAGGACTATTTGTAGAAGCTTTTGTGTCCAAGAGGGCCATATGTTTTATTGTCGGCGGTATTAGATAATATCATATTGACAGAACAGAACAAATGTTCTATAATGGAACAAGCTACCAAATATCACTACATAGGAGGAGTAAATCATGATCGATATTATAAAATCGTATCTTCAACCAGTACCTGCCATGCGCTTTGTCGGTATCAGGTACGGGGAGGAAGACAGGGTCGATGGAGGTTTTGGCCAGAAGTGGGGCGAATGGTTCCAGAATAATCTTTTCCAGCCTCTGGAGCAGATGGTTACTGAAGAGCTTCTGATGAAGTATGAAGACGCAGGAGCATACATCGGAATGATGCGTTGGAAGGAAGGCGAGCCATTTCAATACTGGATCGGTATGTTTCTTCCTCAAGGAACCGAGGTTCCGGGAGGATACGGATATGTAGATGTGCCGGCTTCCAATATCGGTGTTTGCTGGCTCCATGGTCTGGAAGGCGAGCTGTACTGCAATGAAGATAAGTGTGCGGAGAGGCTTTCTCAGGAAGGGTATGAGATGATTACAGATGATGAGGGTGCATATTGGTTCTTTGAACGTTATGGATGTCCCCGTTTCACGACACCGGATGAGGAAGGAAAGGTTATTTTGGACATCTGCCATTATGTGAAGTAAGAGGAAGCAACAATTATAGTTATGAACGTGCATAAAGAATGTGCTGATACTCCCCTTGGAAAAGACATTGTCAATGATCATTTCCCGGGTGGAGTATCTTTTTATAGTAGGGGAGTTATAATGATAGGGCATCACAATGAAGTTATTGATTAACCTGTAGTTAACAATATTAACAAAAAATTAATTTTCGCTCCATTGATAAATAGAAAATTCTGCAATAAAATAAAGGCATAAGATAACCAGTGGTTAACTAAATTAAAAGTGAGGTGGGAAAAATATCGGATTTAAAGATTGGGGTAAGAATTGCAGAGCAAAGAAAAAGAAAGGGAATAACTCAGGAGGAACTGGCGAATCACCTGGGTGTATCGAAACCGGCAGTCTCAAAATGGGAATCGGGACAGAGCTATCCGGATATTTTGTTACTGCCAGAATTAGCTACTTATTTTAATATCAGTATTGATGAGCTGGTTGGATATGAGCCTCAGATGACCTTGGAAGAGATCAGGAAGCTGTATCGCAGACTGGCAGAAGCATTTACGAAGGAACCCTTTGATAAGGTGCTGAAGGAATGCAAGGCATATATTAAGAAATATTACTCCTGTTGGCAGCTGCAGGTACAATTAGGCTTGGTTCTGCTGAATCATGTTTCCCTAGCGCCGGAGAAAGAGGTTGCAGAGGAAGTGATTGAGTATCTCCTGGAGCTATACAAAAGAGTAGAGAAATCCTCGGAGGATGTGGCCTTAACAAAACAGGCAGTCCAGCTTCAAGCTATTTGTTACCTTAGTCAGCAGAAACCGGCAGAAGCGATTGAACGATTGGAAAAGCTGAATGAAGCAATTTTGAATCCCGAGAACCTTTTGGTGAAAGCTTATCAGATGAGTGGGGATTTTGAAAAGGCACTGGAGCACCTGCAGGGATATGTCTATGTGAATCTCATGAGTATCATTGGTGCCGCACCGGATTTCTTCCAGATGTATGCGGGCAATGCAAATAAGCTGGTACGCTTCTATGGAATTTATAAGAGCTTGAGTGATATCTTTAACATAGAAGAGCTGTACCCGGCTTTGGTGATGCAAATGGAGTTATCTGCGGTATATGCCTTTGCCGGTGTGGGAGATAAAGAGAAGGCACTGAATGCCCTTGAACATTGCATTGAATTGATGGACCACATGGGGAAGGGAAAGATCATACTCAAGGGAAATGATATCTTTGATGTACTGGAGGAGTATTTTGCGGATATCAAAATGGAACCTGTGGCTCCCAGAAATAGCGAGGCAATATGGCACGATCTCAAGAACCTCCTTGTAAATAATCCGGCACTTGAGTGCCTGAAAGAGGAGGAACGATACCGCCATATTGTAAAACGGCTGGAAAGCCTTTCATCATAGTGACACAGGAATACAACAGAACGAATGTTACAGTTGTGCGGCTGTTATGTTTTCATACTTGAAGGGTTTGTTAACTTAAATAATATGAAAAGCGCTGATTAGCGCGGAAAGAGGAAGATATGGATAAGCTTATGGAATATTTACCGTTTTTGATACCGATTTTTATTGTGGAGCTGGCATTGATGCTGACTGCCTTAATACATGTATTAAAGCATGATAAATACCGCTTCGGGAATCGGGTACTTTGGATCATCATTGTGGTATTTTTTCAGATCATTGGACCCATCCTTTATTTCACAGTCGGAAGAGGGGAAGAATAATGAATATTTTAGAATTAAAGAATATTCGGAAGCAATTCGGCAGCCTGGAGGTTATCAAAGACTTAAGCTTCTCGGTACCGGAGCATACGGTATTCGGTTTCATCGGTAAGAACGGTGCAGGCAAGACGACCACGATGAAGATGATCCTTGGGTTTCTGGAGCCCAATGCAGGGGAGATCTATGTATCGGGAGAAAAGGTTGCCTATGGCAATACAAGGACGAACCGGTATATTGGCTATCTGCCCGATGTACCTGAATTCTATGGTTACATGAGCCCGAAGGAATACTTAAGGCTGTGTGGTGAGATTACCGGAATACCGAAGGACCAGATTGCAGCCAGGTCTTTGGAACTGCTTAATCTGGTCGGCTTGGAGAGCGTCAACAGACGGATCAGGGGATTCTCCCGCGGTATGAAACAAAGATTAGGGATTGCACAGGCGTTGTTGAATGAACCACAGCTTCTGATCTGTGACGAACCCACCTCTGCCCTGGACCCGATCGGTAGGAAGGAGATCCTGGATATCCTGTCGGTCGCCAGGGAGCGAACGACCATCGTGTTCTCAACCCATATCCTATCTGATGTGGAACGGATCTGTGACAGCATCGGGGTATTGAACGATGGGAAGCTGGTATTACAGGGAACAGTACAGGAGATTAAGAATGACCGCCGGAAGGATGCGATCCGAATTGAAGTGGTAAACGAACAGGTCGCCCGACAGCTGTCAGATAAAATAAAAAGTCTTTCGTTTGTGCTGGAGACAGCAACGGAAGAAAACTGTATCAATATAAAGCTTCAGAAGGCAGAAAAATTCGGTAAAGAGCTTATGGCTTTACTCGTTCGGGAGGATATACAGGTGCTACGCTATGAGATTCTGGAGCCTTCCCTTGAAAATGTGTTCCTGGAGGTGGTAGGATGAAGGGTTATATTGCATTTATCAAGAAAGAATTTATGGAACAGATCCGTACATTTCGTATTCTGATCCTATTCTCTGTATTCTTCCTCTTTGGCTTGATGAGCCCGCTGACAGCTAAAATGCTACCGGAAATCATGTCCGGTATGAAGATCGATGGAATGGTGATCACGATACCGGAAGCAACAGTAATGGATGCATATGTCCAATTTTTTAAAAACATGACTCAGATGGGAGTAATCGTAATACTTCTGGTATTCGGAGGAATGATTTCGAATGAGCTGACCAGAGGAACCCTGATTAACATTCTGGCGAAGGGACTCGGAAGGCACACCGTAATCCTCTCTAAATATACGGCTGCCTTGGCAATATGGACAGTGGGTTTGGCTTTTGCAGGATTGGTAAACCAGGGATATACCATGTATTTGTTTGATATCTCGGGGATTCAGAATATCCTGTTTTCCCTATTCTGTTTGTGGCTGTTCGGTGCTTTTCTGCTGGCGCTGATCATTCTATCAAGTATCCTGACCGGAGGAAGCTTTGGCGGTTTGATCCTGACAGCAACAGTATTAGTAGCTTTACTCCTGCTGAATATTTTCCCGGGGCTGGAGAAGTTTAACCCAATCTATTTGTCCTCTCATAATACTGAATTTTTATCCGGAAACCTGCAGCCATCCGATGCATTATGGCCGGCTCTGATCACGATAGGCATGATAGTCGGAGCAATCATTGCTTCCATCTCCGTGTTCAGGAAGAAGAAATTATAGAATAATTAACGTTCCTAAGGTACAGATAGTGGGTTTCATGAACTGTCTGTACCTTAATTCGTATCACGGAAGCGGCTTACCGTGTAAGCCATCCCAGGGATTAGGCTAGTCACCGAATTATATTGACAAGAGTCTCTATATCCCATAAGATTATGATTCTGAGATCGTTAAGTGAAGTCAATGACAATTGAGGAAAGAATAATAGACAGGAAGAGAGAGGGATTAACATGAATAACATTTGGCATGATATCAATCCGGAACGGATTAAACCGGAGGATTTTGTAGCGGTAATCGAGATTACACAGGGAAGTAAGAAGAAATATGAATTAGATAAAGAAACCGGTCATATCTTGCTGGATCGTATTCTGTATACCTCCACCCACTACCCGGCTAATTACGGCTTTATCCCAAGAACCTATGGAGATGATCTGGATCCCTTGGATGTACTGGTTCTTTGCTCCGAGTCGATTGATCCGCTGACGCTGGTCAGATGTTACCCGATCGGAGTCATGAACATGATAGATAACGGTATGGGTGACGAGAAGATTATCGCAATCCCGTATAATGATCCTACCTATAATATATACAGGAACATCAGCGAATTACCTCAGCATATTTTCAATGAGATGAGACATTTCTTCAGTGTATATAAGGAATTGGAGCATAAGCAGACAGCTGTGAATGAATTCGGAGGTCCTGCAGAGGCTATTCGGATTATAGAGCATTGTATCGAACAATATAGGGATAAATTCGATAAATAAGATAATATTGCCAATTACTTGTGGTTGGTATATGATGGAATCGGCAGTGCTGATAGAATAAGAGCTATTAATGCTAAAACCACAGTATACAGATAGCAGCTGCCCGGAGGATTTCTATGGAGAATATTCATCTTATAACCCAAAGACTGTTCATCCGGCGCTTCCGGCCAGAGGACTATGAGGACCTGTATCAATACCTTTCAGATGAAGAGGTGGTAAGGTATGAACCCTATCCCCCTTATACAAGAGAGCAATGCAGGCTGGAGGCAGTCAGAAGATCCAAAAACGAAGAATTCCTGGCAGTATGCTTGCAGGATTCCGGTAAATTGATCGGGAATTTGTATTTCTCGAAAAGAGATTATGGGGCCTGGGAACTGGGATATGTCTTTAACCGGCAGTACCATGGATACGGTTATGCGTCAGAAAGTGCTGGTGCATTGCTGGACTACGCATTTCGGGAGAAGAACGCCAGAAGAGTGGTGGCGAGCTGTAACCCGGAGAATAGTGCATCCTGGAAGCTTCTGGAGCGGTTGCATATGAGAAGGGAAGGGCACGAGCAAAAGAATATATATTTTAAAATAGATACTGAGGGGAAGCCTCTCTGGCAAGACAGCTATCATTATGCCATACTCGCGGAGGAATGGAAGTAGTTTCAACTGAACCGGCAAGCCGGTCCACAGGTCATAGATTAATCCAGACACATATGTTACCCTATGGTAAATTCCAAGGGTAGGATAAGTGCCTGGTTTTTTTATAAAAAAATTTCAAAAATCCTATTGACAGGAGTAGGAAAGGGGTATATACTCTGTATTAGTTAGTTACTTGACTAATTAACCAACTATCAAATTAAGATGAGAACAATAAATGCGGAACTTCCACAGGAAGTGAAATTGTGAGAGAACCAGGAGGTATCAACCTGGAGAAGGGAGGGCTAAGAATGCTGTTAAACTTTGATAGTGAGCGTCCTATTTTTATCCAGATTGCTGAGGGGATTGAAGGCGCCATACTGACCGGAGCTTATGAGGAAGACAGCCAGATACCCTCAATTACGGAATTCTCTACCACCTATCGGATCAATCCGGCGACAGCCCTGAAGGGAATTTCAATGCTGGTAGAGGCAGGAATTTTATATAAGAAACGGGGGTTGGGTATGTTTGTTGCAGAGGGTGCAGTAGAAAAGCTGAAGGGTAAGCGGAAGGAATTATTCTATGATAATTTTATAAGCAGCCTTGTTGAGGAAGCGAAACGTCTTCAATTAACAAAGGAGGATATCATATCTATGCTGGAAAGAGGGTTTGAAAAATGAGTATTGAAGTAAATCAAGTAACAAAGTATTATGGGAACACCTGCGCATTGGATCATGTAAGTCTTAAGCTTGAGGAAAACAAGATCTACGGATTACTTGGCAGAAACGGAGCAGGAAAAACTACTCTGTTGAATACTATCACAAATCATATCTTTGCTACAGAGGGAGAAATTTTTGTGGATGGACTGCCGGCCAGAGAAAATGATCTAGCCCAGCAGAAAATCTACATGATGAGCGAGACGGATTATTACCCTGCTAAAATGAAGGTCAAGGACATCTATAAATGGACCTCTACTTTCTATCCCGGCTTTGATATGGAATATGCGATGCGTACCTCAGAGCTCTTCGAGCTGAATACGGATAAGGCAGTGAAGGCATTATCCACCGGCTTTAATTCTATTTTTAAGGTGATTATCGCATTATCCGTCAACACCCCATACGTACTCCTGGATGAGCCAGTGCTGGGTCTGGATGCGAATAACAGAGAACTGTTCTATAAGCTATTGATTGAGAAATACAGCAACAATCCCTGCACCATCGTCGTATCCACCCACCTGATCGAAGAGGTTTCCAATGTAATCGAAAACGTCCTGATCATTAAGAAAGGTAAAATCATCAGGAATGAAACAAGAGAAGAACTTCTGTCCAAGGGGTATACCGTGTCCGGTGCAGCAACTAAGATTGACAGCTATATTCTTGGCAGGAATGTCATCGGAACAGACAGCCTCGGAGGGTTAAAATCTGCCTATATCCTTGGGGAATTGGACCGGGCAGGGATACCGGAGGGAATTGAGGTTACGAAGATGGATCTGCAGAAGCTGTTTGTCCAGCTGACGAATGCTTAGGGAGGGAAGAAGAATGAGTTTAAAAGCGGCTTACAGATATCAGTTAAGTGAATATAAGAAATCGGTTATGATCTATTATCTGGTCGTAGTATTGGTTATTCTGTTCTTTTGGGGTAGTGTATCCTTTGCGGAGGGCTCGAATATTCAAAGTACGGGCGGTATTGAGATGTCCACTGTGATCTTTTTGTTCGTGATGGGATTGAATTCCTTCAAGGAAACCTTCCTGATGCTATTACAGAATGGAATATCACGCAAAACGATGTTCTATGGAAGGCTGGCGGCAGCAGGTATCCTTTGCACCGGAATGATGATAATTGACCGCGTTTTGGTTACCGTAATTAAGGGGATGATTGGTGAGAACTCCAGCTTTAGAATTACCGGTTTATATGAGGAGTTCTTTTATAAACGTACACAGGAGCTTGGCTTCCTGCAGGAGAGTTTGGAAGGTGCTTTATTCACACTCTGCTTTTATATCATAGCCTTTTCCTTTGGATACTTTATCACGACCGCATATTACAGGATGAATAAAACAGCTAAGATTGCGGTTTCTGTGGGGGTACCTACCGGCTTCTTCTTTGTACTTCCGGTGGTGGATTCGACCATTGCCAATGGTAGTATCAGCAGATTTATCGGGTATATGTTCGGGACAGTTCTTGGTATAAATAAGGATCATCCCTATAATTTTGTGATCTCCAGTCTTGTCGGTGCCTGCATATTCTTAGGATTAAGCTGGCTCCTGATCAGAAAAGCGGTAGATAAGAAATAGAAGACAGGTACGATCAGAAGGAAATAACAGTAACGCAACCTAATATAAAAGAGAATATGCTCCAACCTTAAGGGTTCCTGCCCATGATACGCCGGTGTAGGATAAGAAACCAGCGGCCCCGTATATGGGAAACAACTGACAGCTGTATATCACAGCAGGAACCTTCGATCAGGACCATATTCTCTTTTTTATTTCGCAAGAAACAAAATATACTTATGGAAGGCTTAGCGCTGTGCACCTTGAATTCGTTCGGGCTTAAAGCCTCGATCCACCTCGGGGGCAAGCCTGCGAAGTTCAAAGTAAACCAGGGCATTCCGGGCAAGCTGAAGCGAGATGGTATAGTTGCCATCTGCAAGCTCTATTCTCTTAGTGGATACTTGGGGAAGGGAACAGGAACGGATCAATTCCAGCTGTTCCCTGGTAGGACTACTCGGAGAGCCGAGATCCAACCAGACCTTCAACGGATTACATACTTCTTCATCCACCAGCTTAGTGATCAGGGCGTAGGTTCCGTTCCGGACATTCATCGTCAGGGATAAGTCCAGATTAGAGGACTCTTCTATCTCTTCCACCGGATTCCAGGCGATACCGTGCAGAGTACCATCGGTATCCTTGGTAAGGACGTAATTCTCCTCTCTGGCCACACCGGTACCTGTGAGCTGACGGAAGAAGGAGAAGGTCCAGAAGGTAGGCTTCCGGATCATTCCATTGGCCACCAGACCAAAGCAACCGGAAAACGGAGTAAAGGCCACGCCGGCTTCCTCGAAGATGTCTCCGAAGGTCCAATAGGAATAGGAAGCACAGGTATCCCCCATCTCACTTAACAGTCTGGCAATATAGGCAGCATTCAGATTTGTATCATGGATCGGATTCCTCGGTGTATAAGAGGTATTGAACTCCGTGATATGCATCTCCATTCCGCGATATTCAGGGAAGCTGTCAATGATATTGCGGCTGACCTTAAGCTCCTCCAGCATGACTCCGGGACTGCGAAGCTTCTGGTAATCGTAATGGCCCTCACGTTCCGGCAATTCTGTCGCATATGCATGGCGGGTAACAAAATCGATCGGGAGTAGCTCCTTCGCACAATGAGTCAGAAATTCCTTCAGCCAGCGCTCATCATCGACTCCGCAGATAGCGGGGCCACCGACGCGAAGGCGCGGATCGACTTCCTTCACTGCCTTGGCAGAGATCTCATATAGCTTGAAGTATTCCTGCATATCGGCACCCTTCCAGAAGCCGGGCAGGTTTGGCTCATTCCATACCTCGATCGGCCAGCTGATCACTTTCTCGCGGCCGTAACGGGAGATTAGATGGCTTAAGGTGGCTTTAATCAGTTCAGCCCACTGCCCATAATCCTTCGGTGGGGTTACATGACCCTTCCAATAGAAGATAGTCTGGGTACCTGAGGCAAGCTTCTGCGGCATAAAGCCCAATTCCAGGAAAGGTTTAATGCCGAGTGAGAGATAATCATCCATCACCATATCGAGATAAGTAAAGTTATATTCAGCCTTTGTAACCCCATTTTCTACATATTCCTGATAGATTGCCATATCATCGCTAAATAATCCATGGCCACGGATATGGGAGAAACGGATATCCTCCTGAACCAACGCCAGCTGGTCATGATAGGCCTTCTGAAGAGCCAGTCCCATACGGCCGGTGCCGATACAGAACATAGCATTATTATGAAACGTAAAGGAGGCATTTTCAGGGATTACTTGATTGATTTGCATTTGGATTCCCCTTCCCGGTTCGGATATAGATAATCCGCACTCTCCCTATATTTTAGCACAAGCCTCAGAAATACCCAAGCAGTTTAGAAGAAAAATCCAATTTATTGACTGCAGGGGGAATTTTAATCATCTAACAACGGATATGGATACTTCAATTCCTATGATACTTACCACCGTCATTGTGACTGCGACCGTCAGAAGGGCTGCTGTAAACTTCACGGGATCAAACCAGTAGAAGAACAAAATCATCGGAATTGCTGTAAGAATCAGCTCCAGCAGCAGGCTCCTCAGTATGATGGTGTACCTGCTTATCCGGATGGTACGTTTCTTCGTTGGGTAATACTTCAGCAGGGAGGCTACACTTCTAAAACCGGAGGGCTGCCAGATAAAGGCGCTTTTCGTAAGCTCAACGAGGGTAACCCAGACGGAGATAGCAGACGCGATCCCGATGGTAGCGCCGATCGGCATGATGCAACCGAAAAGCATTGCAATAAAGTATGGGATATTTGAAAGGGCAAAGCATAATAAAACCGTATCCTTATCGGTATATACTTCTTTATCAAACGAATACTGCATGGCTGCATTCCTGCTCATAGGATTCCCCCTTTATCAAATAACGGCTCCGAGAAAAAGTACATAATCTCCTCAAGGTTAGGTCTGGATAAAACGATCCTTCTCTTAAGCTCCGGTTTCTGCTCCAGATAAGAGATATCGGACAGCATCGTCTCAAAACCGGAAGGGGTTTTGCGTATCCTTAAAGGCTTTCCTTCCCGGATCAGGGGAATGTCCTCGCTGTTACCTCTGAGGATTGGGTAGTGGTCCAGGAGTTCTTCCTTCGTCATGGTAAATACCAGCTTTCCATTATCCAGCAGGGTAACGAAATCAGCAATCCGATCCAGATCCCCGGTGATATGGGTAGAAATCAGGACGGAGGCCTTAGTATCACTGATCAGGTCCTGAAGTAAACTGTAGAAATCCCTTCGAAAGATCGGATCCATGCCGCCGGTCGGTTCATCCATAACCAGAAGTCTGGGTTCATGGCTCAGGGCAAAGGCCAGCTGGAATTTTGTTTTCATTCCTTTGCTGAGCTCCATAAACAGGGCATTCCCATTTAACTCAAAAGTCCGGAGATAGTTTAGGAATATTTCCTCTTTCCACTTTGGGTAAAATCTTCCGAAGAGCTTGGCATTTTCCAGTAGGGTTTTATTCTCGAAGAAGGGACCGGGTTCGAGGATGAAACCGATATCCTCCCTAGCAGCCAGACTGCGATAGTCCCTTCCATTAATCCGTATGCCCCCGCTGCTTTTACGGATGCCGTTCAGGATACAGTTAATTAAGGTGGTCTTGCCTGACCCGTTCTTACCGATCAGGCCCATGATATAGCCTTCGGGAAGGGACAGATCAATCTTCTCCAGGGTAAAAGTCTTCCATTTCTTTGTAAGGCCACGAATCTCCAGAAGCGGCTTCTCTTCATAAATCATCTCAGGTCCTCCTCCTTTGTTTCATATAGAAGTTTAATCAT
Organism: Bacillota bacterium; assembly: GCA_023436765.1. GTDB lineage: Bacteria > Bacillota > Clostridia > Lachnospirales > Lachnospiraceae > Mobilitalea. The sequence continues at coordinate 4,442 of JAEZHX010000259.1, read as the reverse complement.
GGTGATCATATCCTCCTCCGAAAGGTCTGCACTTTTACACTGACGGATCAGCTCCAGCATCTGGCCCTCCAGCAGCTGCAGCCTTTTCTCTTTCAGCAGCTCCTTTTTAAAGGGCTTTACATAGAAGCCCTTACCGGGCTGTGCATAGAGGATGCCTTCCGCCTCCAGTACCTCGTATGCCCGACTGGTCGTTATCACACTGATTTGCAGGTCCCTGGCGAGGCTTCTGATGGAGGGAAGCGGTTCGTCCGGTTTCAGCTCCTGCCGGATCACCGCATCCTTAATCTGCTCGACGATCTGTTCGTAGATGGCCAGATTGCTGGTATTAGAGATGATAATATTCATTTGCTCCGGCCTCCTTCCTGATTCTCCTGCCTCAGCTTCTTATTATGATAAAAATAGCCATAAACCGGTTCCGTAAAATTCGTAAGCTGGACTGCCTTCAATACGAACCAGGTAACTATATCCGTGGCGAGCAGAAGCAGGAAGCTGATGAAGAGAAGAAGAATAAAATCTTTCATTAAAATAACACATAGCAAATTACCGGCGACCAGAAGGGCCAGCAGAGTAAGGAGTAAGGTAGTTCTTCCCTTACTCGTCTTAACATGAATCAAGCTCATCAGCATACAGATCTGGACAACCATGATCAGAATGCGCCAGCCCTGTAACGGATAGGGGATGGGGTAGCGTAAGGAAACCAGAGTGATGATCCCTCCGATGGATAATAGGAGGAAGGCTGAGAGGATTCCACGAAGATGCAGATATCTTCGGATCAGCTTATTGCCAAGGGGTAACACATAGAACATCTTCGGAAGCTGCGGGACCAGGAAGGACAGTACAATAAAAGCAACATATAAAAGGGTATATGGGTTATCAGTAATATAAAACAGACAGATAAAACAGCTTAATAGACCAAAGTAAACGACTACCCAAAAGCCTTTAAAAACTGCCTGCAGATCCGTGATCATCATTCTGAACGTAAACGAAAGCATTCCTATGCCTCCCTTCCTTTAATAAAGTAATACATGATATCCTCGACCGTAGGTGTCAGCAGCTGCAGGTTGTCTTTCATGATATTGGTACCGATATCGGCAGATATATCGGTAGATCCGGGGGCAATCTTTTTATCCGGTACCGATCGTGGTTCAACTTGAATTAGGGCTTCACAGCTATTTTCAGTCAGTCTCTTCCCAATCATCTGAGCATCGTATTCCTCTATCCTCTCCCTGGAGCCCCGGAGCAGACGATAACGGCTAACAAGCTCCTCCTTCTGCTCAAACAGAACCTGTTTCCCCTTCTCAAGAAACAGGATGTAATCAGCGATCCTATCCAGTTCATCTGTTAAATGGGTAGAGAAAATTACCGATTTCTCTCCGTCCTGGATCAGATCAAAGATGATATCTACAAACTCCTTCCGAAAGACCGGGTCCAGGCCGGCGGAGGGCTCATCAAAGACATATAACAGGGCATCACGGCTGAAGGCTAAGGCTATCTGAAGCTTGATCACCATGCCCCTAGACATTTTCCGGAGGGACAGATGCATCGGAAGACCAAAGCGTTTGCATAGCTTTTTAAAATGGGACTCATTGAAGCTGGTGTAGACGCTCTTAAACAGCCAGCCGATCCCTGCCGGAGTCATACCGGAAGGGAAGAAGCATTCATCTGTAATGAAGGCGATCCGGTCCTTCGCCTGAACCTCCTCTGTCACCCGGTCATAATCACAGATATAGATCTTACCCTCCTCCGGTGTCCAAAGACCCATCAGGGTATTCAGAAGAGTTGTTTTCCCGGCACCGTTTCTTCCGATCAAACCAAGGACATACCCCTTCTTCATTGAGAAATTGATGTCCTCCAGTTTAAACTCACCGAGTGTTTTCGTCAGATGCTCCACACGGATTCCGTTTTCCATAATAACCTCCCAACCTGACAATGAGTTAGCAATTGTTCAGGTACTGTATATAAACTGTATATATCAATATATACAGTAAAGTTCTGGTTTTGTCAAGCCAAGAAATGGAAGCAATTCCTCTATTTCTGATATCGATACTAATATGAAGTGATTCAAATGCCTATGGTTTACTTCTCGAGGTTGATAATGATAATGGTACTCCCTTGGTATATAATCTGACAGTTTCTGTTTTACATTAATGCGTTGATATGGTATAGTAGTAATTGGTTAAATATATGAAAAAAATAATACATTAAGGAGATGAACATGAAGCAGAAACAAATTCGAGTTATACCGGTTATTGCAGCCATTGCAATTCAATTATGCCTTGGTACAGCGTATGTTTGGAGCATCTTTCAAACCGGAATAGCAAACAGCATTTTTGGAGGAGATAATGCAGCAGCTGGATTATCCTTTTCCTTGTTGCTTGCAATGCTAACAGTAGGTGGCACCATCGGAGGTAAACTTCAGGACAAATTTGGACCTCGTGTAATCGTAATTCTTGGTGGGTTTATTTTAGCAATCGGATTTTTTACAGCATCTTTTGTAACTGCTTCAGCTCCTTGGCTGCTATGGATCACCTACGGTATATTAGGCGGTATTGGTATGGGATTTACCTATTCTACAACCATTGCCTGTGCTCAAAAATGGTACCCGGATAAAAGAGGATTTATCACAGGCTTAATTGTTGCAGCACTCGGTTTTGGAGGGGTAGTATTCACCCCTATAATAGAAGCACTGATTAAGAATTTCGGTGGTGTCGGCACCGGGGAATTAAAAACATTTAGGATACTAAGCATTATTTTTATTATCGTATGTACCATAGGTGGTTTATTTGTAAAGCATCCTCCGAAGGGATATGTACCGGAAGGATATACACCTCCGGCAGCAGGCTCTCCCAAAGCAAGCGTTGATTATACACCGGCGCAGGTACTTAAGATGTCGCAGTTCTACATTATTACCGGTACCATGATGCTTGCCTGCATGGGTGGTCTTATGATGATCAATTTTGCTAAGCCGATAGCAATAGCAAAGGATATGGCATCAACAGCCACTGTTGGAGTGTTAATTATTTCCTTGTGCAATTCCTTTGGCCGTTTGTTTTGGGGATGGGCTTCAGATAGGCTGGGACGAAAGAACACTATCATTTTACTGTTAGCAGGCACTGCAGTACTTTCCTTATTGGTGAATCTGGCAGTTAGTTATTTGATTTACATATTAATTGGAGGAATTGGTTTCCTGTATGGCGGATTTTTAAGCAATTTTCCTGCGTACACAGCTGATTTATTCGGTACAAAATATATGGCAACAAATTATGGAATGGTATTGGTCGGTTTCGGATTAGGAGCTGTTATCTCTTCCTATATTGCAGGATATTTTAAAAATATTGCAGCACAGGATATCAACCTCATGTTCCCCGCGTTTATGATTGCTTCCATAGCAGCTATCATAGGAATAATACTGATACTTATCGTAAAAAAGCCGAATAAAGAGTAATGGGTTTAAGGGTTTATTCAGTAAAGGTATACTTGAATAAAATGGTTATAACCGTTACAATAGGAGTAGGCCGGCTCTCGGACATTATCATCACAAGGACGGATCGGAGGAAGTATCGTGGGGGAAATCGTAATAGAGGAATCAAATTATAGGGCAGCGTCCCTGGCACTTGCCAGCCTGTTCCTGCTCATTGCATCCTTGGCGATCTATATTTATGGTATGTCAAAGAACAGGATGAGCTTCTGGCTGCCTGCGCTGCTTGCTGCCATACTTTTCTTCATCGGGTTTGTTATCTTTGTTACCAAGGCAGTTAAGGTGAGAAAGCTCCTGACGATAACAGTGGATGGAATTATTGATAATTCCACGATCAGCGGCATGGGCTTTATCTCCTATGATGATATCAGGGAGTTTCGGATCGTTAACCTCTATCGTTCCAGGGTTATCGCAGTGATTCCCAAGGATATCGACAGCTTTATTACAAATTTGTCCCTGGTGAAGCGGAGACAGGTCAAGAGGAACCTGATTATGAAGCTGCCCCCTGTTTCCATTAATGTGGATCAGGCGAAGGACATGGAACCGGAGGATATCCTGTCACTTTTACAGAAAAGGCTGTCCGATTACAGCAGATTGTATGAATAAATCGCTGAGACCAGCTAAATCATACATTCTGTCAGCACTTTGTCCATACTATTGAATGAAAATCGGTAAAAATATAGATTGTATTATTTACAAACCTATGGTATTATAGGTAATTGTGATATGTTATACTAATTTCCTTGCTCTTTAAGTACAAGGTCGGCTTCTTCGTCAGCCACCTGTGCTAGAAAAGGGCCAGAGACCAGAAGGAGGTGCTACGCAACTATGAATCAATATGAATTAGCCTTAGTTGTTAATGCAAAAATCGAGGATGAAGCCAGATTAGCTACATTGGAAGCAGTGAAAGAGCTTGTGACCAGATTCGGTGGAGCAGTAACCAATGTTGATGACTGGGGAAAGA
>JAEZHX010000226.1 GCA_023436765.1 Bacillota bacterium | reverse complement strand
TGGTTGCTGTATCTTGCCTTTTCGTAATACTCCGTGATCAGCTGTCTCTGCTCGACAGAGGAGTCGGGTGTATCACCAAGGCCCTGAGATTTTATCAATCCGGTTAAGTCCGAAGGGGTAAGATCCTTCTGCAGATAAGTGCTGCTATCTACAGAAGAGGATATTGCCTGATAATAATATTTTCTTATGGCTGCTTGGTTGGAATGGCCGAAACGTTTTATACCTATGCGAGGGGAAGCCTTTTTAGAGGCTTCCTTTTTTGTGAAGGGTGAGATAAATTCCACACGGTCCATTATTTCATTTCTACTTCTGCGGTAAAAGTATTGGTATAGTTTATAGATGCACCAGGTAATCAACAAAAGGATCACAACAAAAAACAGGGTCAGGAGCAACCATTCGATGATTCTGAAGATTAGCTGGAGCAGGGGTGAGGTTTTTGCTGCCGTCAGCCCCCCCACACTCATACCGGTTGCAGCCGATCCGGGGTCAGAATCGTCTCTCATAAAGAATGAGATAATAAAGATAATAAGCTGAAGCAATGCCTTAGCACATTTAAGCAGGAGGGCATTCAGCTGCAGGCCGGAGGAAGGCAGGATGATAAAAGCACAGAATAACCCTAAAAATATCATCAGTGCATTATTCGTATTCCGGATTTGCCGGTAGGGGATATTCGCGACGGAGGAGTGGGCTTGAAAGTATCTGGCGAAGTTATTCAGATATTGTCGTAAATAATGCAACAGGACAAAAAGAATCGCCAGATAAAAGGTCATATGTGCCAGAAAAAGCATTTTAGCTGCTGCGGAACCCATATAAAATATCAGGAACACAAAGATCATATAGAAAATATTGCTTTCGTTACGGTTGTTTTTCATATAGTAAGCAACGACTGTAGTAAGAATGATATAGAGGCTGTAGAATACCGCGCTGTCAAGGCTGTAAGCAGCGATCAGATAGACAGGCAGCAGGGCGCAATGTAAGAGAACAAAGCTCCAGATATGCTTTGCTTTTCTCTCGATGAGGTAGGAAAGAAAGGGGATGGGGATTAACCCTAAGTTATATAGGGGAGCACTGGTGTCCGTCTGATACAAAAAAACCGTAATGACACAATAGGCTACCAGGAATCTTTGCATTACCCCGATGATATCTGCAATGAGCAGACGCAACTTATAGTTCATATGTCACCGTCCTTTCTTATTTCAGCTTAAGCCGATTCCCATTCAATGACATGGGGTTTCAGCAGATCTGGAACGTCCGGGGAGACCTCGTCATTGTAAGGCAGAATCCAGGTGAAATCGATCTTCTCATGAAGCATTGAGAAAAGCAGCTGTTGTAAATCTTCCTTTTGATAGGAGGAAATCAGTACGATATAGTCATTATGGTTGAAGTGAAGCATTTCCTGCTGAAATAATGGCAGAAAACCGGAGAGCTCTAAAGAGGTATCAATTCTTGCGAGGGCTTCGTTTATTGTTCTGATATGCATGAATCCTGAGCCTGCCGGGACAGAAACGGGTTTTTTGGTTAACAGATCCGGTGCATTCGCATCAAGTGCCGTCGGTATCCCCTGTCCGATAAATCTCCCTGCGAATGCAGCGGCAATTCGGATGCTTTCCTCCAGCAGATCCTCCTGCTTACGTAATACGGCATACTCCAGGTTGATGAAGATTCTAATCTGCTGGGAAGAGGAATAATCAAATACATTTACCATAAGCGAGCCTGCTTTTGCAGATGCTTTCCAATTAATTGTTTTCAGGGTATCATAGGTTTGATACTCACGGATGCTTTTAAATTCAAAGGGGTCTTCGTTCATAAAGCGCTTTGTGAGAACAGTACCAAGCATTTTCTGGAACGGTATCTGCAGCCGATCTGCTTCCACCGGACGGGGATACACATGAAGGCGAACATCGATATCGCAATCACGGACATATTCCTTGGATAGCAGCAAATCACTGCTGACCAGGTACATTTTATCCACGCAAAAGTATCCACGGTGAGAGCAGCGGAAAGAAATTTCTCTGGTGATTTTCTGAAACATCATAACAGAGAGCAGATCATTCCGATAGTAATGATCAGTGATCATGGAATTGGTGATATCATAGAAGTTCAGATGCCTGGAGGTCATGAATTTAACCTTTAAGATCGGAATCGGCAAAAGCTTCTGATTTAGGATGGTTTCCGTCAGTGTCAGGGTTTCTCCTTCGACTGCATGATCCTCCGACAGCGTTATATTCACCTGAAGCTTTCTGTACCAGTGATACTGGTACAGATATCTCTGCAAATAATAAACCAATAACACCCCGGCTATCGCATAAATAATCTTCATGAAGGCTACCTCCGGGTAAAATCCTCAGTCGGTACAGCGGTATCTGATAGGACCTTCCTGATCAACGCGGCAGAGGAAGCCGTTCTGTTCAGGCTTGATCTCAGTATAATCCTGTGAGCCAGTATGTAGGGGACCAGCTGCTTAATCATTTCCGGAGTAACGAAGTCCTGTCCCCGGATTGCAGCGAATGCCTGGGAGGCATGAAGCAGCGCCAGTGTACCTCTTGGGCTGACCCCGAGCACGACCTGTTCCGCAGCTCTTGTATTGTTAACAAGTTCTACCATATATTCCATCAGTGAGGGATGTACATAGACGGATTTGACGGCCTCCTGCATCGTAAGCAGCTCCTCCTTAGTGCATACGGGCTCAAGCTTCTCCAAGGGATTATCACTGGTAAAACGGCATAAGATATGGAACTCCTCATCCTTTGTCGGGAAGCCGATCTGTAGCTGCATGAGGAAACGGTCCAGCTGTGCTTCCGGTAAGGGGAAGGTGCCGTAGGTCTCCACGGGATTCTGTGTAGCAATCACCAGGAAGGGACGATCCAGACACCATGTTGTCCCATCGATCGTGATCTGACGCTCCTCCATACATTCCAGCAGGCTGGATTGCGTTCTCGGAGTGGCACGGTTGATTTCATCAGCAAGCAGAATATTGGAAAACACAGGACCCTGCCGAAAGGTGAATTCACCAAGCTTCTGATTATAATAATTGAGTCCTGTGATATCGGAAGGAAGCAGATCCGGCGTAAACTGTATTCTTTTAAAACCGGCATCGATGGATCTGGATAGGGCCTTCGCCAGCATGGTTTTTCCCGTGCCGGGAACATCCTCTAAAAGGACATGACCATTTGAAAGGAGCGCAGTCAGCAATAAATCAATAATTTCTGATTTACCGATGATTACCTTGTTGATATTTGCTTTTATCTCCGATGCTCTTTCTTGTATTTGTTTGATTTCCATGAGATGCTTCCTTTCTGACTGATTTAGTATTCATATGTATCGTGACTAACACGAGTTGATTCTTTCATAAATTTGTTTCTATTATAAATTATTAGGAAAAAAATAGATATGGAAAATATACAATTTATTTTGAGTTACCGGATATTTTCCAATCGCGGTAAGTAACGGGCTTATAAGCAAGTCACATGGAAGTACTAATAGGCTGCGCCAGCGGTTCATCAACCAAGGCGCAGCCTATTTTTAGCATATATAAAAGACTGTTTTGTAGACATTCCTCTGCTCCGTTTGGGCAAATGGACCCGGTGTGATCGTATATCAGGGAACTATCTCGAATACCGTTCCAAGATTGAAGTCCGTCACATTCATGGACCCGTAGACCCCTACAAATAATCTGGTCTGGTCCCTATTCGTACCCAGACAGGTGTAGAAGGAGGATTGTGCTACAAAATCATATTCGGCTTCAATGATACCATAATCGTTCAGTCTGCAATCGGGACTCAAATCAGTATAAGCCAGTACCCCTCTTGCAGGAATGGGATGATCCTCTCCATCTCCGACAAAATCCGTGAATACGACACGACCTGTTAAGTCAGGGATCCCATTGCCCATATAAGCCTGGACTCCTGTCAATGCAGTTCCGCCAAATTTATCCGGCCTTGGATCCACATGATAGTAGCAGGTCAAGGGGGGAAGCCTCAGAGTGGAGGTGCGAAGAGCATCCTCATAATATGCGGTTATGATCTCCTCCACATCCCCTTGACCGGAGCACTCTCTAAATACCGGAGTAGGAAAGATACCTTCCCAACCCCTCCATCCGAAGTTGATCAAATCTTTTTCCGGTAAGGGTCTCGTTTCAGAAGCCTCCAGAATCCAGGTAACCGGGATCGGCTTGTATCGGTCGAAGGAATATACCGATTCTGCCAGGTCCTGACCGACATTTCCGACATATTTGATATATTGGTTATGATGCCATTGATAGGAAATACCCGTTATGTTACGGACTCCTTTTGCTATGACCGTCAGAGCTTCAGGAATTGGCTCCGGCAGCTCGCTAAACCGTGTCACCGCGGGTGGATCATCCACAAAGACATCCAGGGAAACATCGATTTCAATTATTTTACCGGCCACCTCCATATTATTCTGACTTAGATTAAAGGGATCATAACCTAAGCCGCCGTCCCCTGTTGTTAAGACAAGGCTTCCGTTTTCAGGGGAGAAGTTTAGGCTGTTGACTCCGTTGTGATTAGCGAAGGGCCTGCGCAGATTTAACAGGGTCCGCCGCCTTCCGGGCTGACCATCAGATTGCAGAATCCATTCTTCCACGGTATCAATATGATCATAATGGGTCTCTCTGTTTGTCCATTGCAGATTTAAGGTATCAGGGTTACAGGGATCAGGACGGAAGCTTCCGGCGAGTGCTCCGGGGCCCTGTGTCCCTGCTACGGAGTAGTGAATATAAAACAAACCGTTGTAATAAAAATCCGGATGGAAGGCTAAACCTAACAAACCCCGCTCATCATATCCGACAGCATTCCCCAACCCTATGATTCTATCGCGAATATCCAAAAAAGTTCTTATTCTGCCGTTTTCCGAACAGAAGATTTCACCTACCTGTGTTACGATAAATAAACTCTCGTCTCTCTCCCCCGGAAGTATGGCTGATTTTATTACCGTCGGTAAATTAAGCCTACCGACCAGTGGTTTCAATTTTACTTTTATTTTCTTCAAGTTGCCTGTACTCCTTCTAAAATACTTTATATATTATTATGAACAGAGCGGTTCAGATAGTACAGAATGTAAGGGTACATGCAGAATATGTAAATTTACATGTAAATAATTAGAAAATACTATTGGAAAATAAGTAATAATATGTTAAAATCTTACATATAATCAGGTATTAGGAGAAAATAGGTATGATTTATACTATTTTAGGTGTTATTGCTTATCTGTTTTTCTTTGCTTACGACATTAACAGTATTATTTTGAAAAATAAGCTGCTAAACTGTTGTTTTTTCTCAGGGCTTCTCTTACTGACAGCAGCGACAGCGGGAATAATCATTTCCTCGGCAGAGCAGCTCAGGTTAAACATAGTCAGGACAAGCATCTGTGGATTACTTGCAGCAGTTTTTTTTCTACTGTTGATTTATACCTTGTTTTTTGCCCTGCCTTTTAAAGATACCTATTTTGAGAATGGGGCTGAACCTAAGGTGTATCGGAATGGGGTATATGCCCTCTGCAGGCATCCGGGAGTACTCTGGTTCATTGGGATGTATTTCTGTATGGGACTGACACTTCAGTTGCCGATGTTTTATATTGCCTCAGCCATTTTCAGCTGCTTAAATCTGATCTATGTCATATTCCAGGACTGCTGGACCTTTATGAAGACATTTCCGGATTATAAGCAATACAAGCAGGAGACCCCATTTTTATTACCCCGTATAAGCAGCATACAGAAATGTTTTAGGACGATTTCACGATAGGAGGCTATTTGAAAATAAATGAACTTTGAGGAGAAATTAAAGAAAAAACAACAGGATCTGATATGGAAGGAGTACTGCGGCTTTTTGGATTTAGACCTAGATGCCTATATGAATATTCAAAACAGGCTCATGACGGAACAGATCAGACTATGGAGAGAAAGTGATCTTGGTAAGAGTATTTTGAACGGAAAAAAGCCGGAGACTATCGAACAGTTCCGGAAAATGGTTCCCCTGACCACCTATGGGGATTATGCGGATATCCTGCTGCAGAAGAGGGGTGAAATGCTGCCTGACGAGCCGCTGGTATGGATTCAGACCACCTGGGAGGGCGGCAAGCATCCGATTAAGGTAGCTCCCTATACCAAAAGTATGATGGACACCTATCGTAATAATATGATGGCCAGTATGATTCTTGCCACCAGTCCGGAGAAGGGCAAGTTTACCATCCGCCCCAAGGATACCTTCCTGTACGCCTTGGCTCCGCTGCCCTATGCAACCGGTCTGCTGCCGTTAGCCTTAAAAGAAGAAATCGATATTGAATTTCTGCCGCCGGTAAAGGAAGCTGTAAAGATGTCCTTTTCTGAACGGAATAAGAAGGGCTTTAAGCTGGGCTTAAAGAAGGGTATCGATTACTTTTTTGGTCTGGGAAGCGTGACCTACTATGTCAGCATCAGTTTGTCCTCCATGAATAAGGGCTCATCCAAAGCTTCGGGCGATAAATCCAAAAGCGTCAGTATTTTTAGTTTACCGCTGAAAATGCTGCTCAGGCTCCTGGTGGCAAAATACCGCTGCAAGAAAGAAAATCGTGATATGAAGCCGAAGGATCTGTTCCGTTTGAAGGGTTTTATGTGCGCGGGAACGGACAACAATTGCTATAAGGATGACCTGGAAGAGCTCTGGGGCATACGCCCGATGGAGGTGTTTGCCGGTACGGAACCCACTGTACTCGGAACAGAGACCTGGACCCGCAACGGAATGTACTTCTTCCCCGATGCCTGCTTCTATGAATTTATACCTGAGAAGGATATGCTTCGTAATCTGGAGGATGAAGCCTATCAGCCCAACACCTATTTGATGAATGAGGTGGTGCCCGGAGAAAAATATGAGATCGTAATCACAGTGCTAAAGGGTGGAGCCTTTGCCAGATATCGAGTCGGAGATATGTATCAGTGCGTGGGTCTGACGAATCATGAGGACGGTACCAGGATACCGCGGTTCAAATACATAGACCGTATCCCCTCCATCATTGATATCGCCGGCTTTACGCGGATATCGGAACGCTCCATACAGGAAGTAATGGATCTGTCCGGACTTCCGATTGAAAATTGGTTTGCAGTGAAGGAATTTAACAAGCAAAATCGTCCGATGATGCATCTGTATGTTGAGATTAAGAGGCAAGCTCTGGCAAATGCTGCCATCAGTAAGGAGATTTTGAGAGAGCACTTATCCATCTATTTTAAATATGTGGACCAGGATTATCAGGACTTAAAGCGAATCCTCGGCATGGATCCCTTGGAGATTACAATACTAAAATGCGGAACCTTCGTTGAATTTGAAAAAAGGAAGGGAAGAGGCCTCAAGCATATGAATCCGTCAGCCTATGACGTCATGGAGCTGATGCGCCTTGAACAGAGTGATTTTAAGCTGATCGGGGGGAGGGGACTTTAATGGGTAATTACATAATTGTACCGGTCATTGCATTGTTATGCTATGCACTTTTATTCCTGACTTTTTTAGCAGCGAAGAAAAATAAAATCATCAACGCATTCCTGCTCGTTCTGGGTGCTATGATATTGTGGACAGGGGGATCTCTGTGCATGCGGATGCTGCTATGGCCCTCTATCAAATTTTGGTATGATGTCTCCATTCTTGGACTCACCCTATTACCGTTTTCCTTCCTTCATTTCGTATACAAATATGCTGAGACGGGGAGCAAGCTGGCTACCAGGTTCTGGGCTCCGGTCATGGCAACCATAAACATCATCAATATCCTGACCGGTTTTTTCCTGAAAGCTCCCAGAGCATCCCACTCCGTGGATGGCACTACCGTTTTTTTATACGACTACTCCTGGCCGGTCGCTTTATTGTTTTTTATCTTTACTGCCGCAATGATGAATATGGTCTATATTCTTCTGAAATACAGCAGACAGAACAGGCAGGTGAAAAAGCAGTTCACCCCGATCATTCTGGGGATTGTACTGCTGTTTGCTGGGCATATCCTGATTCTAAGTCCCATTTTCAACGGCTTTCCGACGGATATCCTGTCCGGTGTGTTTAATGCCTTATTTATGTTTTATGCCCTATACAGAAGGAATCTGTTCCAGCTTAAGCTAATCATGTCAAGAGGTAGCTGCTATGCGATCTCTGCGGGTATATCCTATGCGATTTTTTTCAACCTGGCCGGTCCGTTGCAGCTGTCCATGAACAGAAACTTTCATATCGGTACGGATAAAACCATATTAATTATTGCGTTCATCATAACACTATCCACAGCAATCATTTATTATATCATGAAGCGGTTCTTTGATAAGATATTTATCAGGGATGAGATACTGCAGGCAGAAAGCCTGAAGGAATTCAGTATGAATATCACCAAGAGCCTGAATGTGCAGGAGATCTTGCAGGAGCTGGCAGAGGTAATCCAAAAGGCAATCACGGTAAAAGGAGTGTATATCTGCATAGCGGATCCGATAAAGGATTTCGAGGTAGTACATAGTTCCAATCCGCTGGGCATGAAGAAGGTAGGCATACGGAGGGATAACCCTCTGGTTTCCTGGCTGGAGAATCACAATGAATGTATTTTGATTAAGGATTTTAAAAGAACCTTGGAGTATAAATCTCTATGGGAAAATGAGAAATCACAGCTTATCTCCTTGGGAATCGAATGCGTGGTACCGCTTCGGGATGATAGCGGTATCCTGGGGCTGATCCTACTGTCAGAGAAGGAGAAGAAATCAAATTTCACCTATAAGGACATCAGCTTTCTTGATTCCGTCAATTCCATGGGCTCTATCGCGGTCAAGAATTCCAAGCTATTCGAGAAGGTCTATATGGAAGCCCGGACGGATGAGCTGACCGGACTTTTGAACCGAAAATATTTCTATGAGGTATTGCAGCAGGAATATGAGAAGAATCAAAATGGTTCTCTGGCGCTTATTATTCTCAACATTGATGATTTCAAGCTTTATAATCAGCTCTATGGCAACAAGGAGGGAGACACTGCACTGCAGAATATCGCGAAGATCATCAGCGCCAGTGTCGGTGATAATGGACATGTGGCAAGATACAGCGGTAAGGAATTTGCTGTCATCCTGCCTTCCTATGATGTCTTCACGGCTAAGAATTTGGCTGAGACCATCAGAAAACAGATTATGAATATGAATAAAAGAGAAAACGATTATGCCCTGAAGCTGCTTACGGTCAGCGGAGGAATATGCTCCATTCCTTATTCCGCCAGTAATGTCAAGCAGCTGATTGATCATGCGGACATGGCAATCTATACTGTGAAGCATAATGGCAAGAATGCGATCATGATCTATTCGGGCAGCGATTATAAGCTCGTCAAGAAAGGAAAGGAGAAGCCGGAGCGCAGGGAAAGCATCTATTCGGAGTATGCCTCTACGATCTATGCGCTGACAGCCGCAATCGATACCAAGGACCATTATACCTTCAGCCATTCCAGAAATGTTGCTTACTATGCGACTGAGCTTGCCTATGCTTTCGGCATGAATGAGGATTGTGTGGAGATTGTCCGGGAGGCAGCCCTGCTCCATGATGTAGGCAAAATCGGGATTCCGGAACAGATCCTAAATAAGCCTGGAAGGCTGTCCGAGGAGGAATATGAGATTGTAAAGGGACATGTGGAGAACTCCATCGGCATCATCCGTCACCTGCCCTCTCTGGATTATGTTATTCCCGCTGTCATAGGCCATCATGAGAGATATGACGGTAACGGCTATCCCAGAAGGATCGCCGGGGAGGATATTCCTGTTGCGGCTAGAATCCTAAGTATAGCGGATGCCTTTGACGCCATGATATCCAAACGTCCCTATAAGGAGCCGCTCTCTGTCAGTACCGCTCTGATGATTTTAGAGGAACAAGCCGGGCTGCAATTTGATCCTAAGCTGTCCAAATTATTCATTGACCTGGTGCAGAAGGGAACCATTAAGGTATGTGAGGAAGAATCCTCCGAACAAATGGTAAGAATTAAGGGATAGGGATTAAATAGCTTCATCTTTATCTGAGGATATGAATCGGGTATCACAGTAATCAGAAAATAAAGTATCATATGCTCCACCTTATTTGGACAGCGGTTAAGGTACTGGCCAAATAAGGTGGAGTTTCTTTGTATCGCAGATAAAATAAACCACCTGCTCTGCAGGTGCGTCCCGAATTGCTTTAGCTTCAAGCAAAAAACCTCCCGTGTTATAATGAATGTGGGTTTTGCCAGCTCACAAACAAATACACAGGA
>JAEZHX010000201.1 GCA_023436765.1 Bacillota bacterium | reverse complement strand
ACACATGTAACTTTCCGATCATGGATCTTCCTAAAGGTCCCTTCGGAAGCATTCCCGTAACTGCATGAATGATTACTTCGGTAGGCTTCTTAGCCATCATCTCTGCCAAAGTAGTCTCTCTCATGCCACCTACGTAATCTGAGTGGCTGTAGTAGATCTTCTGCTGTAACTTCTTACCTGTTATCTTTATCTTATCTGCATTAACTACTATTACATAATCACCCGTATCAATAAAGGGTGTGTAAGTGGGCTTATTCTTGCCTCGTAATACCTTTGCGATCTCTGAAGAGAGACGGCCTAATGTATGTCCTGTAGCATCAACTACATACCATTTCTTTTCGATGGTTGACGGACTAGCCATAAAACTTTTCATCGGTTTTCCTCCTTATGAAAATGAATCTTCATAATTAAACATGATTTATAGCAGCAAATATGCTGTTCACTAGCACTGCTGCGGCTTTCTTATCTTCACACGATCTCAAATACTATTACCGGGGCTTTGGTTCAAGTATTCGCACGTCACGATTTATTATTATATAGTATGTTGCCGGGTGTGTCAAGGGTTTTCCATTAGATTTCCTATGCACCCCGAGGAAATTCCATTCGAAATATCTATTATGCTACTCAGCATTGATATTCCGAGTCATCAAATCACTCTTATCACATTTTCCTTTGACTAAATTTCCTCTGCAAATTCCACTCCCTCAAGTGCACAAACCTTTGCTACGACCTCCATACGTACTCTTTTCTGCTTCAGTCTCAGTGTCATGATGGCAGCTACGTTCGCATTTGCTCCATAGGAGGGCTTAACCATTTCAATTGATTCAATATGAACCTCAAATGCCTTCACCGCCTCTAAAACCGACGTAATCGAAGCAGCGCCGTTAAATTCCAAATAGATATCCAATACCTTTGATTTTGACAGCATGTAATTGTCCAGGCGATGCAGGACCACAGTTGTAAATACAATCAGAAGGCAGGTGATAATTGCCGCTTTATAAAAGCCTATTCCGATTGCCAGACCCATACAGGCAGTAGCCCACAGACCGGCAGCTGTAGTTAGCCCCTTCACCTGATGCCTTCCGGTTACGATAATCGTACCAGCTCCAAGGAAACCGATACCGGAAATAACCTGTGCTGCCATTCTGGTTGGATCGCTGACTCCGTAGAATTCATAGATATACTGATTTGTCATGACTGCAAGTGCAGATCCCAAGCAAACCAGGATATGGGTTCGGAGACCAGCAGGTCGACCGGATCGGCCCCTCTCAAATCCTATGGTTCCTCCCAGGAGGACCGCAAGGACCAAACGAAGTGCAATTGATGTGTCATTAATAGAATTTAAGTCCGAAGAAAAATTAAACAATACTTCTACCTCCTTGCCAGCGTTTGTATCTTTTATCTATTCATAATCCTCTATTATAAAGCATAATGAAAAAGTCATTCCTATTACTATTCCCCTTTATCATCAGTTAAGTCCTCTTCCTCATACTCAATGCCGATCAGGGTAAGTCCCTGTGCCGGAGCTGTAGGTCCGGCAAGGCAGCGGTCACAGCCAACAAGGATATCCCCCACTCTTTCCGGCTTCAGCGCACCCCTTCCCACCTCAATCAGAGTTCCGGCAATGATACGCACCATATTATAGAGAAAGCCGCTTCCGGTAACTGAAATAGTAAGGATATCTCCCTGCTTGGTAACCTCCAGCCCGTAAATGGTTCTTACCGTACTCTCCGCCTGGGTCTTAACTGAGCAGAAGCTCTTAAAATCATGTTCACCGATAAGATATGTCGCAGCTGCCTGCATGGCTCCTGCATCCAGATCATAATAAACAAAATCCGAATACAGCCGTTCTGTCGGTAGTAACACCTTGCGGTTTAGGATCCGGTATTCGTAGGTTTTCCGGCTGTTCACCCTCCTGGGATGGAAGGCAGAAGATACCTCTCTGGAGCTTTGGATTCTGATATCCTCCGGGAGAAACTGGTTCAGGGCATACATCAGTTTCTCCGCTGGTATTCTCGTCTCTGTATCGAATACAGCCACGTTTCCCCTGGCATGTACTCCCGAGTCCGTTCGACTGGCACCGATCACAGTAATATCCTCTTTCAGCAAGGAGGACAACGCCCGATTTAAGACCTCTTCCACAGTCAGCATCTCCGGCTGCAGCTGCCAGCCGCAATACCTGGTGCCGTCATAGGAAACAATCAGCATGATCCGCTTCATGGCTTAGCAACCTGCCTTTCGTTCTATGATAAATTACAGTATCGTAATCCTATTCTCAAATATACCAATCACAATTACCGCAGCCAGATAAAACAGAAGCACGGAATAGGCCACAGCATCCCTCCGATGATAGCGTAGGGGCTTCATCTTCGTCCTGCCCATGCCTCCGCGATAGCATCTGGCCTCCATGGCCATCGCCAGATCGTTTGCTCTGCGGAAGGCAGAAACAAACAACGGTACCAGGAGAGGCACAAGACTCTTCGCACGTTTTAGGAGTCCTCCGGATTCAAAATCTGCACCTCTGGCCATCTGAGCCTTCATGATCTTATCGGTTTCCTCCAAAAGGATCGGGATAAAGCGGAGAGCGATCGACATCATCATTGCGATCTCATGGACCGGGACCTTGATGTGCCTGAGCGGCCATAAAAGCTTCTCCAGACCATCAGTCAACTGATTAGGAGTCGTTGTAAAGGTCATAAGGGAGGAGCCAAGTATTAAAAAGGTCATCCGGATTCCCATGAATATTGCAGAATACAATCCTTGCTCGGTAATTCTGATAAACTTCCATTCCACCAGCGGATCACCCGGCGTGAAGAACAGATTAAAGGTTATCATAAAGATAAGCAACATTAATATCGCCTTTAAGCCCTTAATGATAAAACGGAAGGGAATCTTAGATACCTTAATGATAAAAAATAAAAATGCCGCAACCGCAATATATCCAAAGAATGTATCGAATAAAAATAAGGATACGATGAACGCAAAGGTTCCAATCAGCTTAAATCTCGGATCCAGCCGATGTATCAATGAATTCGTCGGATAATATTGACCTATTGTTATGTCTCGAATCATACAAACCTCCATGCCGCCGAAGGCAGCTCAGTGCATTTTGCCGGTTAAAAAATGCTTTTATAGAATCATCCGGCTTATCAGAAAGCGTAATCTCCGGTCATATGAACGACAGCTTCCGCTTTCCTTATATCTGATCGGTATCCTTAAGAATACCCACTAATACCCGTTACCTTCTAAATGCCTTTAAAATCTCTTCTTTCGCTTCTGTTACCGTCGTAACATCCGTCCGCAGAGGGATTCCCCTTGCCTTTAGGGCGTTCAATACATAGGTAACCTGGGGTGCCGCCAGATGCATCTCTTCCAGCTCTTTATACCGTGCAAAAACCTCCTTGGCGGTTCCATTCATGACCAGACTTCCCTGGTTCATGACCAGCATACGGCTGGCATATTTGGCTGCATCCTCCATACTGTGTGTTACCAGAATGATCGTAATACCGCTTTCAGCATGAAGCTTTGCAATCTGGTCCAGAATGTCATCCCTTCCCCTTGGATCAAGTCCGGCTGTGGGTTCATCCAGGATCAGGACCTCGGGCTTCATTGCAAGGATACCTGCGATAGCCACCCTTCTTTTTTGACCACCGGATAATTCAAAGGGAGAAGCATCCAGAAGCTCCTCACCTATTCCAACCATTTTCAATGCTTCATAGGTACGAAGATCCGCTTCCAGCTTATCAAGTCCAAGATTCTTCGGCCCGAAATTAACATCCTTGAAGATCGTTGTCTCGAACAGCTGATGCTCCGGATACTGGAATACAAGTCCCACCTTGCTTCGTAATTCCTTTAGCTTATAATCCTTATCATAAATATCCTGTCCGTTGAAATATATCTGTCCGCTGGTAGCCTTGACCAAACCATTCATATGCTGTATTAACGTGGACTTTCCGGAGCCTGTATGTCCGATCAGTCCGATGTACTCGCCCTTCTGGATGGTCAGGTCAATTTCCTTAAGGGCATGCTTCTCAAAAGCAGTCCCACTATTATAGATATAATTAACTTTATCAAATATAATTTGCACTTGTTTCACCTGCTTATTCTTTACAGACTACAGCTGTAAAATATTGGTTTTTTATTTATCTCTCAAAAGGTCACACCATGGATTATTAACTCGGCATATCCTTCCGCCACAGCTTAAGTCCCTTCCTTATCTTGCCTTATCCTCTGAGAGAGCATTCACCAGCTCTTCTACGGACAGAATTCCCTCCTGTAGATCAATCCCGGCCTTCTTAAGCACATATGCCAGCTCCGTAACCTGCGGAACATCCATGCGGAGTCTCTTGATCTCCTCCACTCTGGAGAACACCTCACGAGGCGTACCCTGCATCATGATCTTGCCGTGCTCCATGACAAAAACTTTATCCGCATAGATAACCTCGTCCATATGGTGTGTAATCAAGACGACTGTGACCCTCTCACTCTTATTTAAACTACGAACAGTTGAGATTACCTCTTTCCGTCCATTCGGATCCAGCATGGCGGTTGGTTCATCCAGTACGATGCATTGCGGCTTCATCGCCATGATTCCTGCGATGGCCACCCTCTGCTTCTGACCTCCTGATAGCTTATTCGGCGATTTGCTGCGGTATTCCAGCATTCCAACAGCCTTCAGACTTTGCTCCACGCGCTCCCAGATCTCTTCCGTAGGAATGCCAAGGTTCTCCGGGCCGAAACCCACGTCCTCTTCTACAACTGTAGCAATGATCTGGTTATCCGGGTTCTGGAATACCATGCCTGCTGTCTGACGGATTTCCCAGAGGTTATTCTCCTCTGTGGTACTCAGCCCATTCACCCAGACTGTACCCTCCGTAGGATACAGAATTGCATTAATGTGCTTCGCCAGGGTTGATTTACCCGAGCCATTGGCTCCGAGGATTGCGATAAAATCACCCTTCTCAACATTAAGGCTGACTCCATCAATCGCCCGGTTAATGGATTCTACATTCCCTTCCTCGTCCCGCCTGATATATTCAAATGCCAGGTCCTCGACCTTGATCATCTCCATAAAACCCTCCATTTTACGTGTGCCCTTTTCCTGTTCTGAGAAAGCACATAATTATACCCGATCTCAGCCACTCTCTCAGATATCATCCGATGGCACATCTCACCGATTGTTTCCTTCCAACTCTATGATAAGTCTCTGATTAAATTCATTGTTCCCTTGAAGCTTCTCAATTATTTCGACTTCTGACGTTCCGAGTCCCTCTGGAAAGCCTGCATGAGCCATAACCTTCCGTCATGCCACCAGCTGCATAAAGCAGCTGCATCTTATCTGATGGCTTCACTGATGGCTTGTAGCTCCCCCTGAAGAAACATTGAACTCCTCCACACTCATATCATCCGTTTTTCAGTTATCTTCTAATGTATCATATACTCTAAACACATATAATGCAAGAAAACTTTTCAAGGATACTCCTATAATATAACCCGGATTCCGATAAAACAGCTCATGGAAAATTATCTTATAGCTTCTATATAATAGTCCAGTAGGTCATAAATATATTCTGTTATCGGTCGGAACCTATAACCCAACGACTCAGCCAGACTTGTATCCAAACTGAAGGACGGTGCACCATTATAGGGTGCCGGCTCGCCCTCCGGTGAAAGGATTGCTTTCATACAGGTTTTGCGTTCCACATAATGAAGCATATCTTCTATACTGATTGTCCCCATGCCGGCTCCGTTGATGGATCCGTGATATCCGGTGAAGGATAGCCAGGCCAAAAACCTTCCTGCTTCCTCAGAGGAGATGAAGCTTAGCTGTTCCTGAACATTATCAATATGCATGGGAATTCCCTTGATCATGTGGTCGACATAGAAATATAACCGTTCTGTATAATCATCTCTTCCGATTACATAGGGGAAGCGGACTGCCGCAGCAGTTCTGTCCTGATAGGCTTGGAATAAGGCACATTCTGCCTGCCGTTTAATCTCATCATAGGAATAGTCTTCTCTATGGCACCATTTGAGCGGATATGTACTGGGATCAAAATCCTCTTCCCTCAGATTATTTTTTACAGGGTAAACAGATACAGAGGATATCATCACATAATAGCTGCTGCTAACCGCATCGAGTAGCGCCTTTACATCCAGGGAGCAATAAGCCAGGCTGTCACATACCAGATCAAAGGACCGTCCCCTCAGCTTATACTTCAAGTCCTCCGAATCGGTTCGTTCAATGATGAGGCGTTTTACTCTGTCTCCAAACGGATCCTCTGCCAGGCCTCTGGTGGCAACTGTAACATGATGACCCATACAGAGTAATCCCTCCACCAGATGTACTCCAATCAGCCTGGTTCCGCCAAGTACTAAAACCTCCATACTTACCTCCTGACTGCTGCATAGCTGTTTCAATATCTGCAGCTCTCCAAATCAAATGAATCCCCAATAATTTCTATCTCTTAAAGTAAATGTAGTATAAAATAGTGAACCCATCGCGTCAAGTAAAAATATATCAAAGGGTAAGAAAAGATACAATTCGCAATAAGACTCCTGCATTGTCCGCCTTACAATATTCATGGCAGACAAAAAAGGGACGTTCACCTAAGTTTACGTCCCCTTGACTTTGATACTATTATACTAACTCGATTAATACTTCCATCGCAGCATCGCCCTTACGAGGACCGATCTTTACGATTCTGGTATAGCCGCCGTTACGGTTCGCATACTTCGGTGCGATCTCGTCGAACAGCTTATCGGATAAGTTCACAGATTTGGTATTTCTCTTCTTACCTGCGTTCTCTTCCGGAACCTCGG
>JAEZHX010000178.1 GCA_023436765.1 Bacillota bacterium | reverse complement strand
AACAGAGCATAACTTTTTAATACATTAATCCCCTATGGATCAGCTGCTCATTTCTCCGGATAATGCATAAGGTAATTATCACGGAACAAATTCTTATGATATGGATAAAACTTATAAAAAAAGCACTTAGATTTTATATAATGTATATAGTTTAGTGGTTAAATTATAGATAGTGCTAACAGGATAATATACATAGTGACATAAGTGGAAGAACGGGTAGTTTGCTATTGCACAATTTTTCTAAACATGGTAACATCAATGATGTGGCTAAAAATAGCTAAAAAATATATCATAGGGAGATGAGCATTTTGGATTTGACTTTCTTTCAAGTAGCATCAATTGTCGTTTCTGTATTGGCTTTCGGTACTGCAATCTGGCTCTATCGCTGGGTTGCGAAACAGCCGTCCTCTAACCCAAGAGTGGCTGAGATTGGTAAGCTGATCAGAAATGGCGCAAATACTTTCCTTGCGAAAGAGTACAAGACCCTGTTGAAATTCTGCTCCATAGTTACAGTCCTTATTCTGGTATTCCTTCCTTCCCCGATTTGGAAGGGCGAGATTCTGGATAACATCACGATGGCTGTATCCTATGTGTTTGGTACGGTCTTCTCCGGAATTGCAGGTAAGGTTGGTATCAGCATTGCAACAATCGCTAATGTAAAGGCTGCAGAAGCAGCAACCAAGGGAATTAAGCCCTCCTTCATGTCCGGCTATCGCGGTGGTGCGGTTATGGGTATGGCGGTAGTAGGCGCCAGCTTACTGGGTGTAACTCTGGTTTACATGATCACCGGTGACACAACCGCATTATTAGGCTTCTCCTTCGGTGCAAGCTCCTTAGCACTGTTTGCGAAGGCGGGCGGCGGAATCTTCACAAAGTCTGCGGATATCAGCGCCGACCTGGTTGGTAAGGTTGAGCTGGGCATTCCTGAGGACGATCCGAGAAATCCCGCAGTTATTGCCGATAACGTAGGTGATAACGTAGGAGACGTAGCAGGAATGGGTGCGGATTTATTTGACTCCAACGTTGCTTCCATGGCAGCGGCTATGGTTATGGCTGCTTCCATCGGTGATATGACGAAGAATATCAGTATGGTAATCTGCTACGCAGCAATCGGTTTACTGTCTTCCATTATCGGTGTTTTCACCGCTAATATGAAGGAAGGCGGCAGCCCGACCAGAGCACTGAATACAAATACATATGTTACAACTATCATATATGGCGTTTTGACAGCAGCTGCAACCTATTTCTTTGGTTTTGAATGGCGTATCTGGGCAGCCAGTGCAATCGGCTTAGTGGTTGGAACAATCATTGGTATTGCCAGTGACTACTTCACTGATGATTCCAAGCCTCCTGTTCATAAGGTTGCGAAAGCCTGTGAATCAGGTCCTGCTTTTACGATTATTTCCGGTATTTCCTATGGATTTCTCAGTGCTTTGCCGGCAATGATCGGTATCGGTATTTCTGCTCTTGCAGCTTATAATGTTGTTGCTCCGCTGGGAGCTGAAACAGGCAATGAAGTTGCCTTCGGTATGTTCGGTATCTCCATGGCAGCAGTTGGTATGCTTTCTATCGTTGGTATGATTATCTCCAATGATGCGTATGGTCCTATCGTTGATAATGCCCGCGGTCTGGTTGAGATGGGCGATTTAGGTGACAAGGCCCTTGAGATCACAGACTCCTTAGACAGTGCTGGTAATACAGTAAAAGCGGTAACCAAGGGCTTTGCCATCGGTGCTGCCGGTCTTACGGTAATCGCTCTGTTAGGTGCCTTCATTACCGAGGTAAATGACGCGGCTGCAGCTCTTGGAACAACAGGTATTACGAATGGCTTCGATATAACCAATCCTACCGTATTCTTCGGTCTGCTCGTTGGTGCAGCGATTCCTCCGGTATTCTGTGCTATGCTCATGCTTGGTGTGGATCGTAACGCGCAGAGAATGGTTGCGGAGATCCATCGCCAATTCAAGGAAATCATTGGCTTAAAGGAAGGCAAGAAGGGTGTAACCCCTGAATATGATAAATGTATCGAGATCGCTACTCACGGCGCTATCAAGGAATTAATTCCTGCAGGCTTGCTGGCGATCCTGTCAACCCTAATCGTAGGTTTCGTAGGCGGCGTTGAGGCTGTCGGCGGCTTTATCACCGGTAATATCGTCAGCGGTCTGATCTTTGCATTATTTATGTCAAATGCAGGCGGTCTGTGGGATAATACCAAGAAGTATATTGAATCCGGACATAATGGTGGGAAGAACTCTGATGCTCACAAAGCCGGAGTTGTTGGTGATACCGTAGGTGATCCTTTCAAGGATACTGCCGGTCCTTCCATCAACACACAGATCACGGTTGTTACCCTGGTAGCATCCTTGGCTGCATCACTGTTCCTGCAGTTCAATTTTATAGGATTATTCTAAAACATAAACAATAAGTTAACAAGGGGACGGGGCTACTGACACAAAAAAGGTGTCAGTAACCCCGTCCCCTTGTCACGTCGCCTTGTCACCGTCACTGTCACTTTGTCACTAGCTGCAGATCGGGATATAGATATCCATCTCACAATAGGAAGCGCTGCAGATGGAAAGATCCATCCGTTCAAAATGATAGGGCTGACACTGTTTATGCTTTGTATTCCTTAGCCAATAATCCGTATAGTCGTAGAGTTCCTTTAAGGTTCGGTAGTCTAACTGGGTTGGAGCGTGGAGACCGACATAACGAAATACTGCATATTCCTGCGCCGGTAGTTCCATAGCAACAAAGGGGGCTTCCGGTTTATTTAACACCGCGGTTTCCACACAGGGGATATAATCGTTGCTGATCAAAGGGTTAGGAAGGTACTTGATGACAGCCAGGTATATATCCTCATGGATGCGGTTTGGAACCTGTGCTAGATATTGATTGCGGAAAAGCTCTGCTACCTTATTTGTCGTAGCCTTCGCCAGGTTTTCATCATGGAAGATTTCCTCTTTGATTCCCTGGATGAAGAATTGGGGTTTCATTACCATTCGTGGCTGTATAACAAAGCCTTGATCTATTGCGGTCAGGGTTTTGGTATCCAGCTTCTGCTCAATCGGCAGCTCGGGTCTTGACCTCCTGTATCTCGCCGGTGTGATTCCGAACAGATTCTGGAATGCCCGTATGTAGGATTGTTCATATTCAAATTGATACTTTATGGCGATATCAAGGATGTTCATCCTGGAATGGATCAAATCGTGGAGGCTTACGCTCAGGCGGCGACCCCGGATATAAGAAATCAGCGGTTTGCTGCACAATGACTTGAAAAGCCGTTCCAGGTGATACTTTGATAGGCCCACCTTCTTTGACAGCTCATCAAGATTAAGAGGATGAAGCAGATTCTCCTCAATTGTATCAATCGTAAATTCAATTAGGGATACCTGATTTGCATTCATGGCGAACCTTTCCTGTTAAACTCCCTCGTGATTACTGATCTTCAGCAATAGCATAACTGCATTTCTTCTTTTTTCCTATTACTGCTCCTATAGAAATAGCAAGAAATGTTAATTTTATCTTTTTTCCTAATTATATAATAAGCCCAGTAAGAAGTAAAACAAAAAGGTGGGGTTTCATAATGAAGAAATTATTATTTTTATTATGCTGCCTGGGAGTATTAATCACAATGGCAGCCTGCAAGAAGGAGGATAAGGCTATGTCTGAGGTTGAGAATCAAAAGGCTGCAGTAAACGCATCCGAGGAAACACCGGCGGTGGCAGCGGCTGAGAAAGAGACGGCGAGTCCCGCAGAGGCAGATACTGCAGAAAACGGGACGGCTGCTGCAGGAACAGCAGCAGATGAAAAGGGTTCAGAAGCAGTGGTTACAGAAGCCACCGTGGAGGAGGATAATACGATTGAGGAATCCTTTACCTCCACAGCACTTGCATCTGCAAAGGATGGAAGCAGCCCGACAAAGGAGATTAAGATATATCTTCCTCCCAGCTATTATTCCTCTCAGAAGAGATATCCGGCAGTATACTTTTTCCATGGGTTTGGGGATACCATGACTTTTATTGCTGCCCGCAAGTTCTTTTTTAATCAGTTCATGACGCAAACAGGCAATCAGGAATTCATCGTTGTTGAAGTAGATGGCAGCAGAGCAGACACCTCCCAAGGCTCCTTCTGGGTGAATTCTCCGGTAACGGGCATGTGGGAGGATTATGTTATTGACGAGATTATCCCTCATATTGATGCAACCTACCATACCATTGCCAAGGCAGAATCCAGGGGAATTGCCGGATATTCCATGGGAGGCTATGCAAGCCTTAACCTTGCCATGCGCCATCCGGATGTATTTTCCTCCGTTCTGGCGCTGTGCCCGGGAGTGCTGAAGAAAGGCTCCCTGCAGATGGCCATGGATTCGTGGAGGGGAGATAATACCTTTCTGACCTGTTATGGCCAGACCTTTGCACCGAATGAGTCCAAGGAAAATATGTGCGATATACCGACGATGGATGGAACTCCGGAGGATAATGAGATCATTGCTAAATGGGAAACAGGCTTTAGTGACTGGAACGAGAAGTTGGACGCCTATTTGGCCAAGGACCAGCCCCTGAAGGCAATTGATGTGATAAGCGGAACCGCAGATTATTATAAATGGATCCCGGAAGGCTGTACCGACCTTTCTGAGTTGATGGACGAAAAGGGCATTGACCACACCCTGACCGAATTAAACATTGGCCATACCTTCCCGTCGGGTTATGAGAAGGATTATTTTGTACCCTTCTTCTCGAAAAATCTGGTGTTTGAAGAATAAGTACAGGAGAGAACTTACTTCGTGACGCGTGACAAGGGGATGGGGTTACTGATACCAAAATAGGTGTCAGTAACCCCGTCCCCTTGTCATACCCTCGTCATCATGCCAGCTTTTTATTCCGGTTTTGTCATCAGTTTTATTAGGAGATTTGTTGCGATTTCATGGATGATGTTGTATAATTATAATCAGACAACAAGATATAGTGATTATTGAGAATACATAGGATTTCTGGAGTCCATATCCACATTCATAAGATAAACCACGGAGGGTGGCAATGAAGAAGAAACTTCTGATAATCGAGCTATTATTTGTGATGATCTTCCTATTATCCGGCTGCAGCACGGCAGGAGGATTATACCGCAGCGGCAAAAAATGCTTTGTCAGCGGCAATTTTGAGGAATCAGCGTCCTATTTTGCCAAGGCGATCGGGAAGAATCCGAACCGTGCCGATTATTATATCGACTACGGATTGGCCTTGGTTTCATTGGAGCGTTATGACGATGCCATCAAGCAATTTGACCGTGTTTATATGGATAAAGATATTCCCATAATCAGGGAGAATAATAAAAGAGCACTGAGAGGCAAGGGAATCGCATATTACAACATGCAGAGCTATCAGGAAGCAATCGGCCTGTTTGACGAGGCTTTAGCAATCGGTGCATTATCGGAACTTGATATGGATATATTGTATTATAAGGGAACTGCATTAATCATAATCGGTGAATATGAGAAGGCAAGGGATACGTATACCCGAGTGATTGAGCTTAGTAACAAGGAGGCCGAAGCACTCAGCAAGCGTGCTTATACCTACATGAGAACCGGGGAGCTGGATAAGAGCCTGGCAGATTATGAGGAAGCCATCAGGCTGGAGCCGAATCATTATGATTATTACTTCGGTAAGTATGATCTTATGCTTGAGAGGAAGGATACAGCAGGAGCAGCAGCCGTTCTTAGCCAGGCCGCTGAGATAAAAGCAGATTCCAAGGAGGACCAATATCACCAGGCACAGATCCACTATTATCAGGGAGATTATGAAACGGCCTTGTCGGAGCTTACCGAGGGCTTTGCCCAGGGCTTTCCGGAAGCACTTTTCTATATTGGTGAGATTTATGCGAAGCAGAAGGATTACGCAACCGCAATCTATTACTATGAAAAATATATCGAACAGGGTGATGTGACAGAAGCTTCGGTATATAATCAGGTAGCCTACTGTTATATGAAACAGGGAGATGATGCGAAGGCTCTGCGCTATCTGGAAAACGGCATCAACTTAGGAGACGCCGTTACGTTGAGGGCATTAAAGAAGAATGAGATTGTAGCATTGGAGCACCTCGGACAGCTGGAAGCTGCTCAGGAAAAGCTCAGAAGCTATTTGGCTGATTATCCGAAGGATGAGGAAGCAGTACGGGAAGCCCAGTTTTTGAAAACCCGTAAGACGAATTAGAAATAAAATAAATAGAACATTTATTTATAGAAGAAATACAATTTGAAAGAAGCATAACAGGAGAGTTAACCTATGGCAGAGCTATACGAGATAAAGGAGCAGCAGGAGCGATTTGTACTGGTGGGAGTCGCTGTTGCTGATAATGATGATACAGCAGAATCTCTGGATGAGTTGGAGGAGCTTTGCGGAACAGCCGGGGCAGTAACAGTCGGCAAGGTCATACAGAACCGTGAGAATATCCATCCGGGAACCTATATTGGAAAGGGCAAGATGGAAGAGGTAAGGGAGCTGGCCTTTGAGAATGATGCAACCGGCGTGGTATGCGATGATGAATTGACACCGATTCAGCTGAAGAACCTTGAGGAGACTCTCCAAATAAAGGTGCTGGACCGTACCGTTTTGATTCTGGATATCTTTGCGAAACGGGCAACCACCAGGGAAGGCAAGATCCAGGTTGAGATGGCACAACTAAAGTATCGCTCCACCAGACTGATCGGGCTTCGTAATTCTCTGTCCAGACTCGGCGGCGGTATCGGGACCAGAGGTCCGGGAGAGAAGAAGCTGGAGATGGATCGTCGGTTGATCAAGGAAAGGATTAATATCCTCCGACATGAGCTGGAGGATGTGAAGAAGAACCGTGAGACAGCCAGGAGTCTGCGAAGCAAAAGCAAGATACCTGTGGTGGCGATTGTAGGTTATACGAATGCCGGGAAATCCACATTACTGAACCATCTGACGAATGCCGGGGTATTGGAAGAGGATAAGCTGTTTGCCACACTGGATCCAACCACAAGGAACTATACCCTAGAGAGCGGGCAACAGGTTTTATTTACAGATACGGTAGGTTTTATCAGAAAGCTGCCGCACCACTTGGTGGATTCCTTCCGAAGTACGTTGGAGGAAGCCAAGTATGCCGATATTATCCTCCATGTTGTGGATAGCTCTAACCCGGATGCGTATAAGCAGATGCATATTGTATATGAAACTCTTGGAAAGCTGGGGATTCAGGATAAAATAATCATTACTGCTTTCAACAAACAGGATAAGGTTGATGCCACGCAGATCATGAAGGATTTCAAAGCGGACTACACCGCGAAGATTTCGGCAAAGACCGGACAGGATATCCCTAAGCTGCTGCAAATCATCGAGACCGTATTGAAGGAACAGAAAATATTGGTCGAGAAGGTGTTCTCCTACCAGGAGGCGGGGAAAATCCAAGCGGTCCGCAAGTATGGTCAGCTGCTAGAGGAGGAATACCAGCAGGAAGGAATCTATGTGAAGGCATATGTACCCAAGGAAATATTTGAGCAGCTATAGGAAACAAGCGAGAGCCGATTTTGATACCATAACAGGATAACGGTAGAAGTGCTCATCAATAGATTTATGTGTAGAATAGAGTGAACATTGGGAAGCCCATATACGGGCAGGAAATCCTGAAACGGGGTCTTTCATCGGCTATTCAGCATTGAAACTTAATAGGAATAAATCACTAATTTGAATACTAGATATAGTGTGAGGTGTAAAAAATCTTCATATATCTAGTATTTTTGTATTGACTATCCAGTTGTAATCTGATACTATAAAAACATAAAGATTTCGAGCAAAATCTCTACTTTGAGAGAGCGGGAAGGGAGACAGTTACATATGATTAGCGTTGTGAAGAGAGACGGGCAGGTCGCGGAGTTTACCCTGCAAAAAATCAGTGAAGCAGTGACTAAGGCATTCAAGGCCACGGAGAAATTTTACACGGAAGAGATTATCAATTTAATCTCATTGAGGGTTACATCGGATTTCCAAAAGAAGATCAATGACAATTTAATCCACGTGGAGGATATTCAGGACAGTGTAGAGAATGTATTAGAACAAACCGGTTACACTGATGTGGCAAAGGCTTACATCCTGTACCGTAAGAATAGAGAAAAGATCCGTAATATGAAGTCCACTATTCTCGATTATAAAGAGATTGTGAACAGCTATGTGAAGGAAG
>JAEZHX010000131.1 GCA_023436765.1 Bacillota bacterium | reverse complement strand
TCCATGAAGGAGATTCATAACCGAATGCCGCTGGTTATTCCACGGAATGAGATAGATGCCTGGATCCTTGATAGCAACGCAACGAATGATATTCTTCACAGGGTACCGCCTATGCTGATCAGAGAAGCAGTTTGATAACATAACAGGGTCAAAAACGTCGAGTAATATATAAGGGTTCTAGTATAATAAAATCATCTTCCGGAAGAAGAAACTAGGAGGCAGATATGGATTACTCTAATTTTATATGGTCAACAGCATCCTTCATTGAAGCACGGATCAAGGATCCGATTGAATATGGGGAGCTTGAGGAGGCAGTAGGCTTCTCATACCGCCACATCAGGGAAACCTTCAAGGAATGCACGGGGATTTCTCTCTCCAGGTATATCTTATCCCGTAGGATTGCGAATTCTGCGTTTGAGATTGTGCATACCGGCAAGAGCCTGACCCAGATTGCTTCGGATTATATGTTCGGAAGCTATGACACCTTTACCAGGGCGTATTGCCGCCAGCTTAAGCTTCACCCCTCCGAGCTTAGAAGCGGAAGCATTCGGAGCAGGGTGGGCAGAAAGAGGATTTTGATCGGCTTATATGCTCCGGCGATCATAAATGATGAGGGTACTTCCACATCTCCCGAGCAAATTCTGGAGGTAAAGAAAGAAATGAACAATATTGAGAGAACAGAACAAAGCTGCATCCTCTATGGTGTTCCGAAGGTTTCCTATAGCCTCGAGGAATGTACCCCCTTCTGTGCGGCATTGAAGGCATGCCTAAATTACATGGGGCAGCAGATCGATTACGCATACATCATGGCGGCAACGGGTGCAGCCTTCCGACTGAGATGGAATACCGGAGAGTGGGACGGCGGCAATGTGGATATTCTGAATATCTATGAAGATAGGTTTGAAGCATTACGGAAGGGGTTCGAGGCAGCAGGACGCTCGTATCGGATCTTAACCAGGAACGGATCCAGTAAGGAAGAATTCATACAGTTTATCAAGGCAGAGATCGAGGCGGGAAGACCGGTAATCGCACTAGGAATCATCGGACCACCGGAAGCGTGCCTGATCACCGGTTACGAAGAGAATGGCAGGAAGCTGCTGGGTTGGAATTGCTTCCAGGAGAACCAAGAGTTTGCGAAGAACGTATCCTTCCATGATACAGGGTACTTTATTACGGACGGCTGGTGGGAGAATGAGGAGACCTACGCTGTCATGTCAGTCGGAGAATATCAGGAAAGACCGCTAAATCCAAAGGAAGTATTAAAGAATGGTATCGATATTCTTCAGAAGGAAAGGGTAGTCTATCACGAGAAAGGGAGAACTACGGAATACGCCGGAGGGCAGAAGGCTTATGAGGCCTGGGCGAAGGCTGTGGGAGATGATAAGGAATTTCCGCAGGGGGCCATCCTGCCGATTCTGTACGAACGGATCGTGTGTCAGGGAGATGCCCAGGTTATGGTCGGGGAAGGCCGCTCCTATGCAGCCTGCTTCCTGGAGTGGATCGGAAAAGCAAATGCTACCGTGGCTGAACTCTGTAACCAAGCCGCCGGGTATTTCCGCCTTGCAGCAGAGTGCACCTTTAAAATGAATGAACCGAAGGGAGGCTTCATGCAGGATGAGGCGGCGACCCGTAAATTTGCAGAGCCCGGTGTAAGAAAGCTGATCGTCCCTTTGATCAATCAGGCGAAGGAATACGAGGCGAAGGCCTGTAAGGTTTGCATGGAGATTCTTGAGAATCTATAAGGAGGTTAGTATGAAAAGATATCAGGGACTGGAATTTGAGGAGCTAAAGGAAGAAGATATTGATGCTTTAACGAAGGTCATGGAACGGGCCTTCAATGAAGATACCAGGATACATCTGAAGGAGCCGAAGGGAGGACCTACCGGCTATGACAACGGAGATTTCCTGCGAAAGTGGGGGCTTGATCCGGGCTCAAATGCATATAAGATTAGTGAGGACGGTAAGCCAATCGGTGGAGTTATCGTTTGGATCAACAGAAACACTCATGTAAATCACCTGGGATGTATCTTTCTGGACGTCAACCGCCAGAATAATGGGACGGGAAAGATTGTTTGGGAATTCATCGAACAGGAATATCCGGAGACAGTGAAATGGTGTACGGAGACGGCTGCGTTTTCAAGAAGAAACCATCATTTCTATGTGAATAAATGTGGCTTCCATGTAGTGCGGATCGAGGAGCCGATGGACATCAGGGAAGGCAGCTATATCCTGGAGAAGGTTATGGCGTAAGGACTGGAAGAGGCTGTTCTCCGATACCATGAGGTGGCAATATAGTACTCCCGCACCAGAAGGAAAGGGGTTTGGATTATTACTGTCCAAACCCCTGACTATATTGCTTAATTGGTTCATTCACTCAATTCTTTGCCAGACTCCAGCGATAATAGGTACTGTAGTGCTTAAGAACCTTGCTGCTCCACTCTACCAGCCAGATAAAATAGCACTCCGGCCTAGTCGCCCGGTCCTGCTTCAGGTAATCCCACATCATCGAATTATATAGGATATCCCTGGTTTCCTTATCAAAATAGGTTAACATCTCTTTCTTTGTATTAACATATCTATGGGTATTCAGAAATACCATTTCCTGCATGATAAAAAATGCTTTCTTGTAGTTTTCCCTAAGCTTTTCAACCCCTGCCTTCAGATCCTCGCTATACAGATATCTGTGGCATACGGCATGATAAATACTGGAGGCTTCAAACCGGATGGAGTTCCGGATATCCTCATCCGTCGGTTTCCTAACGATACTGCTCAAGTCCCCATAGATGGACTCGCTGTCATAGAATAGGTGAAAGAGATCCTGCTTCGGCCAGGCTTCCAGTTCAGCCTTACCACAAAGGAAGCCACAGGCTTTCTCGCTGCTTTCCATGGAATTAACGATATCGCGATAGCACTTGAGATCACGTGCAGATAAGGAATCCAAAACGACAATCACATCCACATCACTCTCTTCTGTTGCCTCTCCCCGGAAATAGCTGCCCTGCAAGCCCACGAACAGCAATCTTTCTTTAAATTCAGCTTTCATCTTATTTGTAAGTAATTCCAGCCACTTATGTACATCGAAGCTCATAATATATTCTCCTTTTCATGTAGGATAATCAGTAGGATAGATAATTCAAGTCTTCAACATGCCCATATTGCTCCTGTCATTTATATCATATAACAAGATGGTCCGGGTTGCCAGAAATTTTTTATTAAAATGCACACAATTGATGGGCTTTACAGGGAATAACATGGTAATATTTTGTTTTCGGTATTATAATGTATAAGTCAACATTGTCGATCTAAATATCGAGGAGGATGGGTATATGGAATACGAAATCATACATTTGCCGAAGGAGAAATGGAAGGGAACAATCATTCCGATCAGGTATACGACAAATAAATATTATGATGTTAAATTACATAAAACGGAGAAGGGCTTTCATATCGAGATTGAAAAGAAAGACCTTGCAGAGCCTGTGACACATTCACCGGAGGAGTATGACTTCCCCGACAAGCTATACGCAGATTTCCGGGAGAATTCCTATGCCTGGGGAGTGTTAGCAGGGGAGGAATTAGTTGCCGCAATTGAAACGGATCTCGAAATATGGTCTAACCGCTTAAGAATCACAGAGCTATGGGTAGCAGATAAGTATCAGAAGCAGGGAATAGGTCATGCATTAATTGAGGTTGCAAAGGGACAGGCAAGAAGAGAACGCCGGCGGGCTATTATACTGGAGACGCAATCCTGTAATGTGAATGCGATTGATTTCTATCTGCACGAGGGCTTTAGCCTAATCGGGCTGGATACCTGCTGCTACAAGAATAATGATCTTGAAAGAAAAGAAGTCCGACTGGAGTTCGGCTGGTTCCCGGAAAGAAGGGACCGCCTAAAGCCTGAAGAAATAGAAATAAGAATGGAGACAGAGGCCGACTGGTACAATGTAGAGCGAATGACACAGCATGCCTTCTGGAATAAATTTAACCCCGGCTGTGATGAGCATTACCTGGTACATCAATTACGCCGGGATAAGGACTATCTTCCGGAGCTTAGCAGAATAGCATTAAAGGATGGGGTCGTCATAGGCTGTATCATGTACTCGAAGGCTCGCATCGTGGATGGCGCAGATACACATGAGATTCTTACCTTTGGCCCACTTTGCGTAGAGCCTGAATGGCAGGGATGCGGCGTAGGTGAGGCATTACTCAGGGAAACCATGAGAATAGCAGCTGAGAAAGGGTATAAAGGCATTGTAATATTTGGTGAGCCGGACTATTACCCAAGAATAGGCTTCAAAACCTGTGATAAATTTCATATTACCACGGCTGACGGCAAGAACTCTGATTCATTTATGGGAATAGAGTTAGTGGAAGGCGGTATGAAGGGCATAAAAGGGAGGTTTTACGAAGCGGAGGTTTTCGAGAGGCTTCCTAAGGAAGAGGTAGAGGAGTATAATAAGAAATTCCCTAAACTGAGGAAGCTGAACTTTCCGGGACAGTGGGGGAATGAATGAAAATAAAACGAAATAAATGCTACTGATGTTCTTCTGCGGAATAAGGATGCATTAATTAAAGAGCATGTGATACAACATAGGCAGAAGAATCACACGGAAAGGAAAGTGTAACTGTGATAATGAAGGACGGTATTACATCTGAAATCTTAATAAAGGTATTAGGGAAAGCTCTGGGTCAGGATATTAAAGAGGTAAGCTTTGAAACAGAACAGCTACAGGGTGGGACTGTAGGAGAGATAAAACTGGTATATGGAGTGGCCAGAACAACCGGGGAGAAGGAATTACCCTACAAGATTGTCTATAAAAGGCAAAGGAAGTGGGAACGCTACGGTGATCCGGATTCGTGGCGAAGGGAGTATGATCTATATGAAGCAAATCTGGACGCGGTATTTTCGAACTCATTTCGTTGGCCGAAATGCTATTATGCGGAATTATCAGAGGATGAAACCCAGATATGGATGGAATATATCGAGGGAATATCGGGGTTGAAGCTAACAGGTGCAATGTATGAGCAGGCAGCAGAGGAGTTAGGAAGATTTCAGGGCAGGCTCTATGCACAACAGCCGGAGGTTCTGAATACAATTATGAATCTCAGTAAAAAAGACTATAGCAAAAATTTTTATTTACATTATCGGTCATGGAATGAGGTGTATGATTATATCCGCTCTGACGACTGTGAAATACCCGGGTATTTATGCGAAATGCTTATCGATGCGGATGAACGCTCTGATGAGATATGGGCTAATATTGAGAAGCTTCCGATCGTGCTTTGTCACAGGGACTTTTGGGTAGCAAATATATTTTATGCGGATCAGAATATTCGATTGATAGATTGGGATACCGCCGGCTGGGGATACATGGGCGAAGACATTGCGAGCCTGATCGCAGATGAAGCAGATGTTGCACATATGGTTGAATACTATGGAAGATGTATCAAAGCCTATTATAAGGG
>JAEZHX010000062.1 GCA_023436765.1 Bacillota bacterium | reverse complement strand
AAATCTGTGTCACTGATTTTCTTCTGATACTCTCTGCTCTGGATCCTGCCCCATATCTGGACATGACCTCCTACTGCAAAGCCCTCGGCGAATCTGGCATTCCGTCCCCAGCTAATGCAGGGAATATAATCGGATTTGCCATAGGGACGGTTGACAGCCAACAGGATATCAGCTATTTCTCTTCCCAACGGAGTTTTCCTATAAATAGGAGGCTTACATACAAAGCCATCTAGAAAAATATGATTTGGCTTTGCATTCTCGGATAATTCATCCAGTATCTTGATTTCCCTGGCGAAAACAGATAGAACCAGCTTGTTCTTACTCTCCTCATGTCGGTTATAAGATCTGAACTGTCCCAAAATCTCTGCGAATTTTCCCCTATAGTCCTGTTTTACATCAATGAGTCTTTCTGAAACCATGACAGGAATCATGTCATAGGAATTACTGAGCCTGTTGACCAAAATCTCCAAAACATAAAACCCTTCTCCAAATACATCATGACTGAATGTAAACTCACTGATTACCTCTCCTGCAATACTTACTTGATTGTTATCAAATACTTTATCCGT
Source organism: Bacillota bacterium (assembly GCA_023436765.1). Taxonomy (GTDB): domain Bacteria; phylum Bacillota; class Clostridia; order Lachnospirales; family Lachnospiraceae; genus Mobilitalea. The sequence continues at coordinate 13,386 of JAEZHX010000062.1, read as the reverse complement.
CATATCGTACCTCTCCCTTCTCGACCGGCGTTCTTTTTGGTGCCAATCTGCTCTAAAATGTAGGGTAAATGTTCCTGTTTTGTAAACAAGCTTATTTTACCTATGATAATATATATGCGAATTTCCACATTTTAGAAGTAAAAATATAAATCATCTATATAAATATCCATATTTTGTTATTTTATACAAAAAAATTGAAAATATTTATTGATTTTTCATTAGAGATACATTGATTTTTTATTTTACACTGTGCTACAATGTATAGGTTGTAGAAAACAAGCACTTTGTTACTTTATACCAGCTTTTTAAGTCGCAGAGTAATTGATAAAGTCTTTATATAGAAGGAAGGAAAATATTATCATGAAGCGAGAGGATATTAGAAATATAGCAATAATCGCTCATGTCGACCATGGCAAGACCACCCTGGTAGACGAATTATTGAAGCAAAGCGGGGTGTTCCGGTCCAATCAGAATATTATGGAGAGAGTTATGGACTCCAATGCCATTGAACGGGAACGTGGTATCACCATTTTGGCAAAAAATACTGCAGTCCAATATGAAGGGGTCAAAATTAATATAATAGATACTCCCGGCCATGCAGATTTCGGCGGGGAGGTAGAGCGAGTTCTTAAAATGGTAAACGGCGTTGTTCTGGTCGTGGATGCCTTTGAAGGGCCTATGCCCCAGACGAAGTTTGTTTTAAAAAAGGCCCTGGAGCTGGATCTTCCGGTTATTGTATGCATTAACAAGATTGACCGTCCGGAAGCAAGGCCCAAGGAGGTTGTAGATGAGACTCTGGAGCTTCTGATCGAGCTGGATGCCCATGAGAAGCAGCTGGACTGTCCCTTTGTATTCGCTTCTGCGATGTCCGGTATCGCAACGATGGATATCGAAGGAGAAGCTTCCAGTATGAAGCCTCTGTTTGAGACGATTATTGGATACATCCCGGCTCCGGAGGGCGATCCGGAGAAAAGCACCCAGGTGCTGATCAGTACCATAGACTATAACGAGTATGTCGGAAGAATCGGTATCGGCAAGGTAGATAACGGAACCATCCGCGTCAATCAGGATGTTGTTCTGGTGAATGCCCATGATCCCGAGAAAAACGATCGGGTTAAGATCAGCAAGCTCTATGAGTTTGATGGTCTGAAGAGAGTGGAAGTGAACGAAGCGACCATTGGCTCCATTGTGGCTATTTCAGGTATTGCAGATCTCCATATCGGAGATACGATCTGTTCCCCCGATCATCCTGAACCTATCCTCTTCCAGAAAATCTCCGAACCTACCATTGCGATGTACTTTAATGTGAATGACAGTCCTCTGGCCGGTAAAGAAGGGAAATTCGTAACCTCAAGACATCTCCGTGAAAGACTCTTTCGGGAGTTGAACACGGATGTAAGCCTTCGGGTAGAAGAAACCGATACAACGGAAAGCTTTAAGGTATCCGGCAGAGGTGAACTACATCTCTCCGTCCTAATTGAGAATATGCGCCGGGAAGGCTATGAATTCTCAGTCAGCAAGGCGGAGGTTTTGTATAAGACTGACGAACACGGGAAGAAGCTGGAGCCGATGGAGCATGCCATGATCGATACTCCGGATGAGTTCTCCGGTATCGTAATAGAGAAGCTCGGTCAGCGTAAGGGAGAACTGATCAATATGCACTCCTCAGATAATGGCCATACCAGAATTGAATTCTCAATCCCTGCCCGTGGACTGATCGGTTACCGCGGAGAGTTCCTAACAGATACGAAGGGAAACGGAATTATGAATACCCTATTTGACGGCTATGGTCCCTATAAGGGCGATATCCAATACCGGAAGACCGGAAGCCTGATTGCCTTTGAATCCGGTGAGAGCATCACCTACGGACTCTATAATGCACAGGAGCGTGGTGCCCTGTTTATCGGTCCCGGCGTCAAGGTCTATGCCGGTATGGTGGTCGGACAGAATCCGAAAGCGGATGACATTGAAGTAAATGTCTGCAAGAGGAAGCAGCTGACCAATACCCGTTCCTCTTCCGCAGATGAGGCGCTACGTCTAGTTCCGCCGAGAAACTTAAGCCTGGAGCAAGCCCTGGAGTTTATTGAAACCGATGAGCTCCTAGAGGTAACCCCCCAGTCCTTAAGAATTCGCAAGAAGATCCTGGACTCCACCCTTCGAATGAGAGACAGAAGAAATAAGAACAGCTAAGCTCATAAAAGTAAAACAGAGAGATTTCATGAATCTCTCTGTTTTTATGTGCGTTATCGCATTATACGACTAATGATTATAACTTTTTTATAAAATAGTCTTCATACTTCGTAATTTGATTATGATCAAGAGAATGAAAGCCTAAAGAGTTAAGGATTTCAATTCTAGTGTTTGCATAGTTCTGTTTCTAATATGGGACATTTTTCATAGGGATTTACATCGTACATTTTTTCTCCTTAATTTGTAGTCTCTGCCCACTTGGACTTGGACTTCATGACTTTATTATATGGTGACTCACCAAATAAAACTATCGGAAGCTAAGTTAAGTACAAATCCATAAAAATAACGATTTATATATATCAATCAATTTGTCGATTATCATATTCGGTGTGTATATCCCCAGGCTGGTGCATATGTGGTAAATAAGGGAAGGGGATGTTGGATATCCCATAATGTACTATTTGAAAGAGAAACCGCCTGATTTGTTTGATGCGAGCGAACATTTATGTTCGATGGCAGCATACAAATCAGGCGGGATGTCTTTCAACTAGTATGTGAGGGATGTCCAATATCCCCTTCCCTTATTCATACTCCATACACCAGCCTGGTACAAAAAATAAAAGAAATCATACAGCAGTCCGTACACTTTATACTCTTATGTCCTTAAGATCCTGTAGTCGGCGGTCGGGGTAGTTAAAGATTTCTTTCATGCTCGTGATTTGATATTGGGTAAGGACTTCCTTGAAGTATGCTTTGATCGTATCCTTAGAAATGATTTTGTTGTTATATTTATCCCTTGATATCTTTACCATGGATTTCTCGTAAGCTGTCAGTGCAGCCAGTGCTTTGGGACCGAACCAGGTATAGCTGTCAAATATGGCATCTACCAGTTCCTTCTCTTCCACAGACAGATATTCCTCATTGAGCTCTATGGTATGAATCCCGCAGTGCTTCATACTTTCATACAGCTTAAGATAAGGAACATGCTCATTGTTAATAGAGTAATCCTCTTGAAACATCTCTCTGTCATAAAGCGCCAAAGCAAATGCTTGAACATAATAAAGCAAATACTGGATATAACTGGCGCAAATCTCTGCGTTGCTCTTGTTAACGATATAATATGCAACCGCATAAATTTTGGATGACATAATTTTCTCTAGTACAGCTCGTCTGCTCTTCTTGTACGCAACACCGGTTAAGCATTCCTTACGCTTCATTAATAAGTCATAATAAAACTCGGGATCATTTAATATGGCCTTTAATTTGTTGGAATACTCATTTGTGGGAATGTCACCCTCCATATAACGGATGATGGTCGTTTCCCCCCAGCCCAAGAGCTTAGCCAGTGGTTTCTTGCCGATACGATACCGGTCAAGAATCATTTTGATCTCGTCCGAAGTAATAATTACTTCGCCATCTGTTACATACCTATTACCCTTCATATACTTACTCCTCAGCTAATGTATCTTTCTTTGGTTACTTTTCCTCCGATTTTATATTAGCACCGAATGAATAGAGTGTATATGGAACTTTAGGATTATTTTTCTATATTTCGCTAAAACTTTCTAAACTCGTTAATATCATGCATGATGATCTTAAATCCCTCGATCAGTCGGTCAAAGGTACCGATCCGATACAGGTTAACAATCACCATACCAATTGGGATTCCAAGAATCATACCTAATACCCCGTAGAAGCGATATCCGATATACATGAAAACCAGCGTTGCCAGAGGGCTGATTCCGATACTGTCACCTACCATCTTAGGTTGAAGGATCTGCTTTACAATTTGGCAGATGAGATAGATTACAACCAATCCGATCGCACGTATGTAGTTACCCATCAGCATATCGGCAATTGCCCAAGGCCATAGGACAGCTCCGGTACCGAACACCGGCAGTAGGTCCAGAAGAGCTATACCGAATGCCAACAGGAAGGAATAGCCGACCTCTAATATCTCAAATCCGATAAACATAATTGCGATTATAATGAACATAATCTTAAATTGTGCTTTAAAATATCCGCCTACTGCTGTCTTAAAATTATCGTAGATGATGACCCAGCCGTTATTCACGGAATTAGGTACATTCTTTTTCAGTCCGTTTATCAGTTCGTCCCTCTTCGCGATAAAGAAATATGCAGACAGGATCGTTACGATTATCATCAGGAAAATCTCAGCAATACTCTTCGCAAAAGTACCGGCCATCGAAATCGTCATTTCATTTTCTTCCGAATTGATATTCGTAATATTTTCGCTGATTCCGTTCAATAGATTATTAATTATGTTCTGGAGGCTAACCGGCAGGGAGGCAGTAATCTCAGACACCCGGCTCGATAATTCTTGTAGCCGCGCTTCTACCTGCGTAAAAATATTCGGCAGATCATCGGAAAGGGATCTTACTTCCTTTACTAAGGCAGCGATGATCAGATAAAATGCACCAACGATGAGAGCAACTACTACGACTATGATAATAGCCGAGCTGTGCTTTCTAAGAATTTTTACTTTCTTCTCAAGAAATTTGACCAGTGGGTTCGCAATCATTGCCACGATCCAGCCGATGACAAAGGGCATAAAGAATCCCAGTATCTTCGGCAATAGCAGGAATAAAAACAGCAGCACAAGAATTGCGATCACAAAGTTGGTCAGAATTTTCAAGTATATCTTCGGTTTGCTCATATAAGCCTCCAGCATTCATTATATAATTATTATAATACAATAATCTGAAGCTTGTATAGATAGAACATGCTTTATTTGTACGATATATAAAAGCAGAGGGAATATTGAAAGTAACGCAAAGCTTTCATATCCATCTGCTTTATGGAAATAGTTGTGTCTGCCATTTTTACACATAATTTATTTCAATGATTCTTCTTTCCTGGTCGCAGGAACAATGTCAGGAAGAAAAGTAGAGCCGCGATGATGACTATCGTCGGCCCGGAAGCCATCCCGCTGTAATAGGAAATGATCAGTCCCGTTATTCCTGAGAACAAGGAAATCATTACGGAAAACAGGTGGTATTCCCTCATATTCGCAGCCAGATTTCTGCTGGCAGCTGCAGGAAGAATTAATAATGCATTGATAATCAATATTCCCACCCATTTGATGGAGAACATAATGATGATTGCGATGATCACACTGAAGCAATCCTCCATCATGCCGGTATTGATATTTTTACTTTTGGCCAGAGCTTCATTTACACCCACCGCATGCAGCTTATTAAAACCTACCATCCAGAAAAGGATCGTAACCAAGAAAACAATTAACAGTAGGCCAATTTCCTTGACTGTAATGCTTAAGATATCTCCCACCAGGAGATTCGAATACTTAGCAAATTCGCCGCCTTGGGATAGGATCATCAGACCCAGCGCAATGCTTAAGGAGGAGAACACTGATATAACTGTGTCCGTGGACACCGTTTTTCTTCTTTTTATTTTATTGAGTAACAACGCAAAAAGGACTGCAAATACCAGCATTGACAGATTCGAATCCGTAAAACCGAGCAGGGATCCCAGAGCAATTCCAGTCAATGCGGAATGTCCGAGCGCATCCGAGAAGAACGCCATGCGGTTATTGACGATCATGGTCCCTAAAATCCCGAACAGAGGAGTAATGATCAAAATCGCCAGCAGCGCATTCTTCATAAACGCATACTCCATCCAGGAAAATGGCAGGAGTATTTCCATGATATCATATATTGTATCCATCTTTTCCTCCCCAGAACACCTTCTTGAAATCATCACTCTGAAGCACTTCTTCAGGTGAACCTTCCTTGAGAATGGTACGATCCATCAATATAACATGATCAGCATAGTTACTTACGAACTCAAAATCATGTGAGACTACAATCATGGCCAGATCATAATTCTTCTTTAGATTTTCTATGTTATGATAGAATAAATCCATCCCGTTCTTATCAATACCCGATACCGGCTCATCTAGGAGCAGCAGTTTGGGAACCGGAGTGACAGCAATGGACAGTAAGACTCTCTGCAGCTCTCCTCCGGACAGGTCACATACTCTCTGATCGATATAATCCTGTGCATCAAAGATACTAAGCTGCTCCTTCACCCTCTCATATACCCTCCGGTTCTTTCGCAGGAAGATTGGAGAATTACTGATATAGCCGGCAAACAGATCATAAACACTCATCGGTGTATTCTTCTCCAGGTTGATATGCTGCGGAACATACCCAATGGTAAGCTTGGACATGGTGTGGTCCTTCAGATCTGTGAACTCTATACTTCCTTCATGCCGCAGTTCACCGAGAATTGCCTTAATCAGAGTGGATTTACCCGCGCCATTCTTACCTATGATAACAGTCAATTTACCGCAATGGATATGGAGATTGATATTCTCGATGATTGTCTTATCTCCGTCCCGAACAGTGATATCACGTATCTGAATGCAATGAAGTCCGCAGGCCCTTTCCTTCCTCTCAGGTCCACATTGATCGGTTTCCTTTATTCTTATTCTTCCCATTTCAACCTCTTTCCGCCAGAGCTCAGTCCTTCAATGAATGTCCATACTCCGGATAGAATTAATATAGATGAAGCAGAGCCTCGTGTATTACTCAATTTAGTTATAGAATGCTTACCAGATTAGGCAATTATCGGAAGGCTTCTTCCAGGGTACGCATATTCTTTCTCATGGCTTCCAAATAGGAATCCTTCGTACCCTCTCCGGTTACCGCAGAGTCAATTACAAAGGATTTCACCGAGGTCTCTTCTACGATTCTATCCGTTATGGAGTCTCCGTATTGTTCCTCTGTGAACAGATATCCTATCCCCTCACTCTTCACCATGTTGATGATATCTGCAATCTCTGCCGCACTTAAGGCAGAATCTCCTTCCATTTCTACGGTACGGGCAATCGTTAACCCCACACGATCCGCAAGATAGGCAAAGGCTTCATGGAATATAATTACCTTCTGCTGATCTATCTCACTCTGAAGCTCCTGAATGAGAGACTCAAGCTCCTTCTCCAGCTCCTTCAGCTTAGCGATATATTCCTCCGTATTATCAGTGATCCTTTGGATGGTATCCTCCCGATACTCCCGGGGCAGGTCCGACCGTTCTGAGATATATTTGATCAAGCCCTCCTTCAAGAGATTTACCTGAAGCATATACCGTGACGGATCAAGCCACACATGGGGATTCACTTCTCCCTCATGTTCTTCGCTTTCCAGCATAGCGATGCCCTCACTGATATTGACCATGGCCAGCCCGGGATAATTCTTAGTCACATCCTCAAGATAGCTTTCCATTCCACCACCATTCATCAGGAAGAGGTCAGCATTGGATAACAGCTTCATATCCCCTGTGGTCAGCTGGTAGTCATGCAAGCATCCGGCAGTGAAGTCGGTCAGGCTGTCCACCTTAAGCTCAGGAATCTGATCCGTTATATTAAGCGCTATGATATAGGTCGGATAAAAGGAGGTAACCAGCTTTAGCTTCGCATCTGCATTACCACTCTCTCTTCCGTCTCGATTAATGGCCGATATAAGAAAACCACCGACAATACCTGCCGTGATCATTAACAATACTAAAATGATAGTTTTTTTCTTCATTTCATCCTCCTAATTGCAATTCATTTGCAATTACATATTATAGTATAATTATTGCCCTCTGTCAACGGGTGTAGACATCCCCAGGAATACCACTGATCAGGTAAAGCAATCAGTTTCATAATACCCACCTATCATAATCGGAAATTATAATCCATAAATTAGGAGAAATGTATCATATTAAGAAATATTTCTTGTAATAGAGAAGGTTCTATGCTATTATCACTAATAAATTACGCAGCAATAGAAGCAAAGCGAATTATGAGGAGGAGCCCATGAATAAGAATCTGCGAACCTATGTTACAGCCGCTTTGATGGCTGCATTGACCTGTGTGGCTACGATGGCTATAAAATTTCCGACCCCAACAGGCTATATCCATCCGGGAGATGCCTTTGTTCTTCTGTCCGGTGTTATCTTAGGCCCTATCTATGGTCCACTTGCAGCAGGTATCGGTTCGATGATTGCCGATCTCCTGGCCGGCTACCCTCAATATGCAGCGGCCACCTTAATGATAAAGGCTATGGCTGCTCTGATACCGGCCCTGATCTATAGGAAGGGCAAAATAAGTACGATCATTATTTCCGGAATCCTTGGTGAACTGGTCGTAACCCTCGGGTACTTTATTTTTGAAAATTTCCTTTATGATTTTGGCTCAGCCCTAAAGTCGGTACCTCTGAATCTTGTACAGAATGTTATGGGTATTATCCTGGCTACGCTTCTGTTCCCGATCCTGAGAAAGGTGCCTCAGATTAAGGAATTAATGGATCGCAGATAATCCTTTCTCTCGTCTGACCATTGCGATACATACGAGAACCTATTAAAGCAGATAATAAGTTCCATTAGTATTAATGAAGAGTCAATGTATTGACTTCACCGTATTGCAACTCTATAATGAGATTATACCGGAACTGGCGGATCAGTGGGTTACCACGAGGGACCGGTAGGAAGCTTCTTCTATGGAAGCCGGATATGAATGTCGACCGCCTGGGCAGCGTGAAATACGCTTCCCAGGCGGTTTTTATTATGATCTATGAGTGTATTATTGAAAGTAATATGGTAGATGGATAAATAAATGAATAAGGAGCCAGACATATGAATGCATGGTGTGATTTTAAACCCGGTATATGGAAGAAAACAATCGATGTTAGAGATTTTATTATTCAAAATTATACTGCTTATGAGGGAGATGAAGGCTTCCTGGCACCGATTTCCGAAAGAACCAGATTACTGAATGAAGCCTACATAAAGCTTTCGGAGGAGGAACATAAAAAGGGGGTACTCTCCATCAATACCGAAGCAGTGTCCTCGCTGCTGACCTATGCTCCCTCTTACCTGGACCGTGAAAAAGAACTCATCTATGGCTTTCAGACTGATGCACCCCTACGCAGGGGAGTCAATCCCTTCGGTGGTATCCGTATGGCCAGACAATCCTGCGAAGCCTATGGTTATACCTTGTCGGAGGAGGTGGAGGAGCATTTCAGATATCGCACCACTCACAATGACGGGGTATTCCGTGTCTATACGCCGGAAATGAAGAAAGCACGAAAATGCGGAGTCATTACCGGACTTCCGGATGCCTATGGCAGGGGTAGAATCATCGGAGATTACCGCAGAGTCCCCCTTTATGGAATTGATGCTCTGATTCATCAGAAGGAAGCTGATAAATTAGATTTGGGTAATAAACCTATGACAGAAGAGGTGATACGTACACTGGAGGAGTTATACCGACAGATCGACTTCCTGAAGCAGCTGAAGGAGATGGCAAAGGGTTATGGTTTTGATCTCTCTATGCCTGCAGCCAATGCAAGGGAGGCTGTTCAGTGGCTGTATTTTGCATACTTGGGTGCCATCAAGGAACAGAATGGAGCTGCGATGTCCTTAGGAAGAACCTCAACCTTCCTTGATATTTATTTTGAACGGGATATGAAACACGGTATTCTGGATGAAGCCGGTGCTCAGGAAATCATTGACCAGTTCGTACTGAAGCTGCGTATGGCAAGACAGCTTCGTACTCCCGATTACAATGAACTGTTTGCAGGGGATCCTATGTGGATTACAGAAGCGATTGGCGGAATCACAGAACAGGGTAACAGTCTCGTAACCAAGAGCAGTTACCGCTTCATTCATACCCTGACGAACCTGTCTCCTGCACCGGAGCCCAATCTTACTGTGTTATGGTCCGAGAAGCTTCCTTTACCCTTTAAAAGATATTGTGCAAGTATGTCCATCACTACTGATTCCCTCCAATATGAAAATGATGACCTTATGTGTCCCAGATACGGTGATGATTACGGAATCGCCTGCTGTGTATCTGCTATGAGAATCGGCAAACAGATGCAATTCTTCGGAGCCCGCTGCAATCTGGCAAAGGTACTCCTGCTCTGCCTAAATGGTGGGCGGGATGAAATCAGTGGAGAGCAGGTAGGACCGGAGACTCCTCCCTATCCGGAAGGTATCGTTTTGACCTATGATGAGGTATGGGAAAGTCTTCTCGCGATGATGGATTGGCTTTGTGGCCTATATGTAAATACCATGAATATCATTCACTACATGCATGATAAATATGCCTATGAAAAGCTGCAGATGGCACTGCATGACACTGAGGTAGAGAGATTCATGGCCTTCGGCATCGCTGGCTTATCCGTCGTGGCAGATTCCCTGAGCGCTATCCGCTATTCGAAGATCACACCGATCAAGGATGATCGTGGGCTGATTACCGATTTTACTATGGAAGGAGATTATCCCGCCTATGGGAATAACGATGACCGTGTGGATCGTATCGCACAGAAGCTGGTTCAGGAGTTCATCACCAAACTGAAAAGCCATCCCACTTACCGCAATTCCATTCACACCTTATCCATCCTAACCATCACCAGTAATGTGGTCTATGGCAAGAAGACCGGTTCCACACCTGATGGCCGGAAGTCCGGGGCCCCATTCGCCCCCGGAGCTAACCCGATGCATGGACGTGACAGGATGGGTGCTCTGGCTTCCCTGCTCTCAGTTGCGAAGCTTAATTATGATGACTGCAGGGATGGGGTCTCTGACACCTTTACCATCACACCTGAGACCTTGGGGAAGACCCCTGAGGACCGCGCTCAGAACCTCTGCGGTATCCTGGATGGGTATTTCAAAGAGGGTGGGCATCATCTGAATGTCAATGTATTGAACCGCTCCCTGCTGCTTGATGCCAAAGAACATCCCGAGAAGTATCCAAATCTAACAATCAGGGTATCGGGATATGCGGTCCGCTTTCATACATTGAGTGCAAAACAGCAGGAGGAGGTTATCGCCCGCACCTTCCATGATAATATGTAATTGTTATGCCGGTATGCTACGTCTGTAACTGTCGTATATGTATCATATTCTAATCTTAGTATAAGTCAGAAGGGCTCAATATCAATAGATGAGCGGGCCATATCCCCGCCCATCTATTGATATTGAGCCCTAAATGATCTTGTTACCCCAACTCTTACAAAGAATCAGAATAAAAACGGAGCTGTTGCTCCGCTAACTTTCGTTAGCTAAGCAACAGCTCCATATTAATTCATGTTAAGCTACTTATTGAGTAACTGTAATTGTATTACCAACTTTGATTGTATAAGTTACATCAGCACCACCAAAGTCAATTGTAATCTTAACTGCAGATACATATAAGTTACCAACAGGTACTTCAGTTGTACCGGCATTATTAGTCACAAGAGAACTACCTACGGAGTAATCAAATGCCCAAGTAGCAGCTGCTCCAAGTGTTTCCATATCAACATCATTAATCTTGAAGTTGTATGCAGCCTTAACAGCGTCAGCAATTGTCATACCGGTTGTCTTAGCAACAGAAAGTGTTACCGGAATAGGCTTTGCTTCTGTAGTATCCTTAACAACGAAAGGCTTAGCATCGATATATACGCCATCATTTCTTCCTGTAGGATTAGAAGCTCCTTCAGCAAATGCAGTTACTACATAGCTACCTAAATCAACAAAGTCGTATGCACCGCTAACAGCATTTTCTACTGCAACCGGAATAGAAGAGGTTGTAAATCCAGTACCAACTGTCTTAATGGTATCATTACCCTTCTTAACAGTCAATGTATACTCTGTAGCAGGGTCAAGAACTTCAACTCTTGCATTGTGTTTGTTGTAGCCGTATACCTTAACTCCAATGCTCTTATTTTCATCAATCTTCTTTAAATCAATGTCGCTAGAAGTCAATTCTAATGCCCATCTTACTGCAGCACCCTCTGATGCAGCAGCGTTAGTAACTACTACATAGATATTGAATTCCTTAGTTGCAAAGTTAAATGTAGAATCTGATGTTAAAGTAATCTTGATGTTGTAAGCGCCAGGGGTTGCATCAGTTGCTGTTACCTTAGCGGTTACTTTACCTAAGTCATCACCAGTACCAAGGTTGGAGAGATCAACAACCGGAGGTGTTACATAATCCTTAGGTCCGGTAACAACTGAAGCGGTTCCTGTTACAGCAATACCTTCATTCATGCTGTCCTTAGCCCAGATCACGACTTCCTTATACTCGTTATCAGGTGAAGCAGCACCGAAATTCTTGTTACCAAGTGTTACGGACTGCTTATCAGGTGTAGCAGTAGCAAAGGTTCTGCCTGCCATAATTGTTAAATCAAAGGTATTAACTACATCAGTACCCTTCTTAACAAGTACAGTTACAACGCCCTGAGAAATCGGGTATAAATTATTTCCGGTGATAATCAGCTTATCAGCGTTAGTTGTTTCATAAGTGAATGTTGCGAAATCATTGGTATAATTCCAATCATCAGCATCATCAGTATTGTTCTTATATCTGGTATGGATGTAGTAACCGCCATCACCAGCAGGTACAGCTAAACCTGTTGTAGCCCAAGCAGCGGTACCATCCTGCATAGTAGCGGATTTCTTAATTACAAACTGCATGGAAGATGTGTTTAAAGCTGTAGCAACACCAGTTGCAGTAGCCTGTGCTGTATACTCTACAGTCTTGTAGGTATTTGTAGCACTGTCTAATACGAAATTGGTATACTTCACTGAAACAACAGCTGAGTAACCATTCTTGGTGATGTATAAGTCAGATCCGCTTAACCAGCCGTTCGCATAATCACCTTCGTATTTATAATCGCTAATGTAAGGAGCAAGCTCAGTACCGGTATAGATAGCTACGCCGTCCTTATTAACACCGCTAATCTTAGTTAATACATCAACTTTTGCACCAGCTTCAGTAGATACAGTGAAGTTATCAAATACGAGACCTGCTACTTCTTCAAGTGCCTTCTTAGCACCTGTGAAGGAGCCAGTTGCATCGCCGTATACGAAGCTGTAAAGCTTCTCGGAACCAATGGTACCATAGATTTCAACGGTTGCCTTGTTGCCATCGAATTTAACTTCCTTGATCTTCTCGGAACCGGTAGCAACCAGCTTGCCATTGATTACCTGGTAAACAAATGCATTGTCCTTAGTCAGAGTCTTGCTTACATCTGTGTTGAACTCTGCTACGAACTTATTAGCGTTAAGCTGCTTGATCTCTTTGATCTCTACAGGTACAGTTACCTTGTAAGTATCAGTTGCTCCTGCGATCGGCTGCTTAGCTTCATACTTAGCCTTAGACTGGTAAGCAGTTGCAGTAATTGT
>JAEZHX010000010.1 GCA_023436765.1 Bacillota bacterium | reverse complement strand
GAAGCCTGTTTAAGACAGATGAATGCGACACCCGCGGTCCTTCGTGGTGCAGGGAATGCCATTGAGGAAAATGAACTCCTGCATCCTGCTTTATCTGCTAAGAAAAAACTGAAAGAGGATCAGCTGCTGATCAAACATGTAGATGAGGAGGACTCCACCCTGGAGGCAGCGGCATACCGATCCCTGATGATCCGCACGGTCTGTGCAGTGATGGTTTTCTTAAGCATCTTTCTGATTGATAAGTTCAAGCTGAAGTTTGGGGATTTCTCCTTCAAGACCGTGGAGGAACTGGTCAGAGGAAAGGACAGTCTGGCTGCCCTGGAGGATTTGATTGTATCCTGGTTAAAATAATCCATATCATTTATCCTGCCCACGGCACTGATGCATACACCTATACAGTGAGTTTCTAATGGATGAACTAAAAGAGGTTTCATGAGTATGATATTCTCCAATTATGGTTATACAGTTTATTATAACTGCTATAAGCATGTGGGAGTATTTCATGAAGCCTCTTTTTTTGATGAATAGAAGGCCCGGAACTGCTAAAAAGGTTCTCATACTGCAAGCATTCAAGGATTGTTCGTTGTAATTTCTCCCTTTTTCAGGTATAATAACGATTAGAAATAAGGAAAGGACTAGCAGAATGAGAAAATTAGCATTAACGGATGAAATCCTATTGTCCGTGGAAAAGCCTGCGCGCTATATCGGCGGAGAGGTAAACGTGCGGATGAAGGATCCGAACGAGGTGGAAATGCGATTTTGTATGTGTTTCCCCGATGTATACGAGATAGGAATGTCCCATCTGGGAATTCAGATATTATATGATATCATTAACCGCAGGGAAGATACCTGGTGTGAACGGGTCTATTCCCCGTGGGTGGATTTGGACAAGCTGATGAGGGAACGTAATATCCCCCTGTTTGCGCTGGAGAGCCAGGAACCGGTGAAGCACTTTGATTTTCTTGGAATTACACTGCAATATGAAATGAGCTATACAAATATCCTGCAGGTACTGGAGCTGTCGCAAATACCGCTCTATGCGAAGGACAGGACAGAAGAGGATCCGATCGTTATCGGTGGCGGGCCCTGCAGCTATAATCCGGAACCAATTGCAGACTTTTTCGATTTCTTCTATATCGGCGAGGGGGAGACGGTTTATAACGAGATACTCGACCTCTATAAGGAATGCAAGAAAGAAGGCTTATCCCGTAAAGTTTATTTAAAGAGAGTGGCACAGATCGAAGGAATGTATGTGCCTTCCCTTTATGATGTGAAATATAAGGAAGACGGAACCATACTAAGCTTTACGAAGAAGGACCCTTCTGCTCCTGACAAGGTCAGGAAACAGGTGGAGATGAACTTAAGCGAGGCCTATTATCCAACGAAACCCCTGGTGCCCTTCATTAAGGCAACTCAGGACCGCGTTGTTCTGGAGATTCAGAGAGGCTGTATCCGCGGCTGCCGTTTCTGCCAGGCAGGGATGATATACCGTCCGACGAGGGAGAGGGATCTGGAATATCTGAAGCGATGTGCCCATGAGATGCTTCAGTCCACCGGCCATGAGGAAATTTCCCTCAGTTCCTTAAGCTCCAGTGATTATTCCAATTTACAGGAGCTGGTGTATTATTTAATAGAAGAATTCGGACAGAAGGGTGTGAATATTTCCTTACCCTCCTTACGAATTGATGCCTTTGCACTGGATGTTATGGGTAAGGTTCAGGATGTCAGAAAAAGCAGCCTGACCTTTGCACCGGAGGCAGGAACACAGCGTCTCAGAGATGTTATTAATAAAGGTCTTACGGAAGAAGCAATCCTTAAGGGGGCCTTTGAAGCGTTCCAGAGTGGCTGGAATCGTGTTAAGCTTTATTTTATGATGGGGCTTCCGACAGAAACGCTGGAGGACATCGAAGGGATTGCCACTCTATCCGAGCTGATTGCCAGAGAATATTATAAGATACCAAAGGAGCAGAGGAACGGGAAGGTAAGTATCGTTTCCAGCACCTCCTTCTTCGTGCCGAAGCCCTTTACTCCATTCCAGTGGTCCAGAATGGATACTGCCGAGGAGTATATAGCGAAGCAACGTTTCTTACGGTCTAAGTTCAATGAACAGCTGAATAAGAAAAGTATCAAGTTCAACTGGCATGAAGCGGAGTTAAGTGTTCTGGAGGGTGTACTCGCCAGAGGGGACCGTAAGCTGAGCAAGGTGATTCTTGATGCTTACCGGGCAGGCTGTCTCTATGATTCCTGGAGCGAGCATTTTCATTATGAGAAATGGATTGAAGCCTTTGAGAAGAATGGTATCTCTATAGAATTCTACAACAGTAGAGAACGAGGTGAGGAGGAGATCTTCCCCTGGGATTTCATTGATACCGGGGTAACGAAGGAGTTCCTGCTTCGGGAATATAAGCGGGCTAAGGGAGTTATGGTGACTCCGAACTGCAGGCAGACCTGCTACAATTGCGGAGCGAAAGTCTTCGGTGGCGGAGTGTGCTTTGAAGGAGGTACCGTATGAAGGTAAGAATTAAATTTCAGAAATACGGTGCCATGAAGTTCATTGGGCATCTGGACGTCATGAGATATTTTCAGAAGGCGTTCCGGCGAGCCGGCTTTGATAACGAATATTCGAAGGGCTTCAGCCCACATCAGATCATGTCCTTTGCCGCTCCGTTAGGAGTCGGACTTACCAGTGATGGGGAATATTTGGACGTGGAGCTGAAATCCTCCGATTCGCCGGAGATCATGGTTAAGCGCTTAAATGAGGTGATGACCGAGGGCTTTAGGATCATCGGCTATAAGTTCCTTAAGGAGAGGGAAGAGAACCAGAAGAATGTAACCGCCATGGCACAGGTCGCCTTCGCTGATTATCTGGTTTCCGTAAAGGATGGATATGCCGTTCCTGAATTAATCAATACACAGGAGAATTTCAGTCAGGCCTTCCGGGAGTTTTATGCTGCCGATGGAATTGTGGTTGATAAGAAGACCAAGACCAGTGAGAAGGCAGTGGATATCAAGCCGATGATTACCTTGGCTGCCTTTACTACAGAGGAATATGAGGAGCAGAAGGAGAAGACTCTGCTGCAGCTATCCCAGGAAGCGAATAGCGAAGGTGTTTCAGGAATGCCAATCAGTGTTGCCGATGTCTACAGAAACGGTATTCGGGTCTACCTTCAGCTGGCTACAGGAAGCTCAGCAAATCTGAAACCGGAGCTTGTGATGGAAGCATTCTTTCACCATATAGGAGCTGAATTCCAGGGCTTTGCCTGGCAGGTTCATAGGCTGGAGGTCTATTCCAGAGATGAGCAGGGTGATAAGCTGATTCCGCTGGATGGCTTGGATAGGTAATGGATACCGGATATTAATCGGATGAAGTAATATTATTATAGTATAGGTAATAATCATCCGGACCGTACCAATGGAAATATGATAAAGATCAACAGGAGCAGGATATGGAACAGAAGCTTGTGATTACTAAGCAGGAGAATAAGATTATCTCGGCCTTCTTTGATGGCCGCAATATGGTGCAGGTATCTGTCAATGCCGCTCAGGAGGAAGGAATTCTTGGGAATATCTATCTTGGCAAGGTGAAGAATATCATCAAGAACATCAATGCCGCTTTCATCGAGATCGCTGACGGCAGAATGTGTTATTACTCCATGTCCGAGAACCGTTGTCCGATTATGGTGAACGGGGGCAGTGATCCACCCGGCCGGACCGGGGAGATAACCGTAAAGACCGGGGATGAGCTGATTGTTCAGGTCATCAAAGAGGATATTAAAACCAAGGCTCCGGTGGTAACCTCCAATATCAACCTGACCGGTAAATATGTTGCCCTGACCTATGGGAAGACAACCCTTGGAGTATCTTCAAAAATTGAGGATGAGAAGGAACGACAAAGATTGAAGGGGATTTTAAAGCGGCAGGAATTGAAGGATTGTGGTTATATCATCAGAACGAATGCTGCCTATACGCCGGAGGACGTTATACAGAAGGAGCTGGATGCACTTAGGGAAACATATGAGCAAATCCGTTCCTATGGTGTCCACCAGAGCCGGTTCTCCCTGCTTTACAGTACCCCACCAAATTATATCTGCGATATCAGGGACGGATATGCCGACCATGTGGATCAATTTATTACCGATGATCAGGAGTTATATGGTCATATCAGAGAGTACCTAGAGAAATACCAGTCAGAGGATATAGGAAAGCTAAGATTTTATGAGGATCCGACCTTAAGCCTGACGAACCTATATGGAGTCAGTGATAAGCTGAAGGAGGCGCTGAAGCCTTTGGTATGGCTGAAGTCAGGGGGGACCCTGATCATCCAGCCGACGGAAGCACTGACAGTCATCGATGTGAATACCGGTAAGGCAGTGGCGGGCAAGAAGAAGGTACAGGAGACCTTCTTAAAGGTGAACAGGGAAGCTGCGAAGGAGATCGCAAAACAGATCCGCCTCAGAAACCTTAGCGGGATTATCATTATTGATTTTATTGATATGGAATTGAAGAAGGATAAGGAGCTTCTGATGGAGGAGCTGGAGAGCTATTTCAAGCTGGATCCTATCAAAACAACCTTAGTGGATATGACTGCGTTGGGACTTGTAGAGGTTACGAGGAAGAAGGTCCGTAAACCCCTTCATGAACAGATCAAGGAATAATTCCACAGAGTGCAGCCAAAGATCCTTTAGAGAGGACAAGGAGCAAAGATGATAAAAACAAATGTGATGCGTCTACTGGAGCAGGCAGGAATATCATATAGGGCGATGGAATATGAAGTGGATGAGAATAATCTCGGTGGTGAGCATGTGGCAGAGCAGATCGGTATGCCGCCGGAACAGGTATTCAAAACCCTGGTGGCTAAGGGGGAGAAAAAGGGCTGTGTCGTATTCTGCATCCCGGTCAATCTGGAGCTGAATCTGAAGAAGGCTGCTGCAGCCATCGGTGATAAGAAGATAGAAATGCTTCCGGTGAAGGAGCTTCTGAATACAACGGGCTATATCCGTGGCGGCTGCTCCCCAATCGGGATGAAGAAGAAATTCCCCACCTATATGGATGAGACAGCGATTCTATATGATGAAATCACTGTGAGTGCCGGGGTGAGGGGCTGTCAGCTCTGTAT
>JAEZHX010000006.1 GCA_023436765.1 Bacillota bacterium | reverse complement strand
TCAACCGGTAACATCGCCGGTCCTGCAGAAAAGTTATAAATTCTTCCCATACTCTCATCCTCCCTTGGATCCTACTGTTTTCTCACTACATGACTTTAAATTAGTAAAGTATATTTTCATTATAAGACTATGTTATTTTTTTGTCAATACATGATTCTTCGTGCAATAATTATAGTTTTTTGTATGATTTATTAGTATTGGTTATAATATGCAGAGAAACCTTTAACCTAATAATATCCGGTAAAAGCAGGCAATGAATGCCTGCTCCAACCGATTTATCTGAATAATTCGTGACCTTATTTTTGTATATCCTCCTCCGAGAACACCTCTTCAATTGCCGCACCCGGTGCAACCATAGGCCATACCTTTTCATCACAATCAATGACGCAATCAATCAATACAGGTTCTCCGAGAGCAATGGCCTCCTTCAGAACACCTTCCACTTCTTCCTTCTTTGTTATCCGGTATGCCTTCGCTCCCATGGCTTCCGCCAGCTTAACAAAATCCACCTTGTCATTTAAATTAGTATGGGAGTATCTCTGTCCGTAGAACAAAGTCTGCCATTGTCTTACCATTCCAAGTACATGGTTATTGAAGATAATCTCTACGATCGGAATATTATATCGGGTCGCTGTAGCCAGCTCATTCATGTTCATCCTGAAGCAACCGTCACCTGCAATGTTAACGACTGTCTTATGAGGCATTCCTATCTTGGCCCCGATGCAGGCTCCGAGCCCATAGCCCATCGTTCCTAAGCCTCCTGAGGTGATAAAGGTTCTTGGCAGCTTATAATCATAATACTGCGCTGACCACATCTGATGCTGGCCAACCTCGGTTGTAATGATGGCATCTCCACCGGTAACCTTATAAAGCTTCTGTAGGATGTACGGACCGGTCAAAATATCCTGGCGGTATTTGAGCGGGAACTTCTCCTTCAGTCCCAGCACATGGGCGAGCCATTCCTTATGGTCCTGCTGCCCCAAAGCCTTATTCAGTCTGATCAAAACCTCCTTCACATCTCCGATCACAGAGCTGTGAGCAATTACATTTTTATTGATTTCAGCAGGATCGATATCGATCTGCAGTACCTTCGCACTCTTAGCGAATTTATTTGCATTGCCTGTTACGCGATCCGAGAAGCGGGCACCTATGGTAATCAGAAGATCGCAGTCAGTCACACCTAAGTTGGAGGCCTTCGTCCCATGCATTCCGAGCATGCCGGTATATCTGGGATCTGTACCGTTGAACGCACCCTTCCCCATCAAAGTGTCAGCTACCGGAGCATCCACTTTATCCACGAATTCCTTCAGTTCATCATGGGCTTCTGAAATCACCGCACCACCGCCTACAAAGATAAAGGGTTTCTTCGAGTGTCGGATCATTTCGATTGCATGAGTTATGTCCTTATCTGTGATATCCTCTGTTACTCTCTCGATCGGTTTAGGTGTTTTCGGAGTGAATTCCGCCTTTGTAGTCGGAGCAGTAACGTCCTTGGTGATATCCACCAACACCGGTCCCGGCCTGCCGGATCTGGCGATCCTAAATGCCTTTCTGATGGTATCTGCCAGCTTTGTAATATCCTTAACGATATAATTGTGTTTTGTGATTGGCATCGTTACACCGGCGATATCAATCTCCTGGAAGGAATCCTTCCCCAGTAGATTAACTGCTACGTTGGCTGTGATGGCTACGACCGGTACATTGTCCATATAGGCTGTCGCAATTCCCGTGACCAGATTCGTGGAACCGGGACCGGAGGTAGCGAAGCAGACTCCTACCTTACCGGTAGCCCTGGCATATCCATCAGCTGCATGGGCAGCACCCTGTTCATGGGAGGTCAGGATGTGCCTGATCTCATTACTGTGCCTATAAAGCTCATCGTATATATTCAGGATGGTACCTCCGGGATATCCGAATACAGTATCAACACCCTGCTCCTTCAAACATTCAATTACAATTTGTGATCCTGTTAACTCCATACAAACCTCCGTTCTGCCATTGGCATATCATATGTCAAAGTAGTTACTTTGCTTTGGGTACTTCAAGGATAGCACCACGGTTACCGCTTGTTACCATAGCTACATAACGGGAGAGATATCCAGTCGTAATCTTTGGCTCCCGGGGCTGCCATTTTGCCCTTCTGGCCTCTAATTCTTCCTCAGTGATCACAAAATTCAGAGAATTCTGGTTGATATCGATCCGGATCAGATCCCCTTCCTCAACTAATGCAATATTGCCTCCGACTGCAGCTTCAGGAGATACATGGCCGATACAGGCTCCTCTGGAGGCTCCGGAAAAGCGTCCATCCGTAATCAATGCCACGGAAGATCCTAGTCCCATCCCCATGATTGCACTGGTCGGATTCAGCATCTCTCTCATACCGGGTCCACCCTTCGGTCCCTCGTATCGGATAACGACCACATCTCCTGGATGGATCTTACCACCTGTGATTGCCTGAATGGCATCCTCTTCACAATCGAACACCCTGGCAGGCCCTTCGAATTTCATCATGGAGGGGTCCACAGCAGAACGTTTCACAACTCCGGAGTCCGGAGCCAGGTTACCCTTTAAGATAGCAATGCCGCCGGACTCACTGTATGGATTGTCAATCGGACGAATTACTTCCTTATTAAGATTGATACAGTTCTGAATATTTTCTCCCACCGTCCTGCCGGTCACTGTAATCAGATCGGTGTAGAGGAGTCCCTTCTTATTTAATTCATTCATAACTGCATAGACTCCGCCTGCCTCATTCAGATCCTCAATATAAGTGTGGCCTGCCGGTGCCAAATGGCACAGGTTCGGAGTTCTTGCACTTACTTCATTTGCTATATCTATATTCAGATCAAAGCCGACCTCATGGGCGATTGCCGGAAGGTGCAGCATTGTATTCGTTGAGCAGCCAAGTGCCATATCTACGGTCAGGGCATTCATGAAGGCCTTCTCTGTCATGATATCTCTGGGGCAGATGTTCTTCTCATATAATTCCATGATCTTCATTCCCGCATGCTTTGCGAGGCGGATTCTCTCAGAGTATACTGCCGGGATGGTTCCGTTCCCCTTTAAGCCCATTCCGATTACCTCGGTCAGGCAGTTCATGGAGTTAGCCGTATACATACCGGAGCAGGAACCGCAGGTAGCACAGGCTTTATTCTCAAATTCCTCTACTTCTTCCTCGGTCAGTTTTCCTGCGCTGTAAGCACCGACAGCTTCAAACAGGCTGGATAAGCTGGTTTTGCTGCCGTTCACTTTACCTGCCAGCATTGGTCCTCCGCTGACGAAGATGGTCGGAATATTCAGTCTTGCTGCCGCCATTAAGAGTCCCGGGACATTCTTATCGCAATTCGGTACCATGACCAATGCATCGAATTGATGTGCCATTGCCATTGCTTCGGTTGAGTCGGCAATCAGATCTCTGGTGACGAGGGAGTATTTCATTCCCTGATGTCCCATCGCGATTCCATCACAGACGGCAATTGCAGGGAAGACAATCGGTGTTCCCCCGGCCATAGCCACTCCAAGCTTGACGGCGTCCACTATTTTATCCAGATTCATATGTCCGGGAACTATTTCGTTATATGAGCTCACGATACCCACGAGCGGCTTATGTAATTCTTCTTTGGTGAACCCCAGTGCGTTAAATAACGATCGATGGGGGGCCTGCCCTATCCCTGTTTTTACTGCGTCACTTCTCATCCATAACCACCTTTTCCTTATTATAATACGAAATCTCCGAGTTGCCCCTGCTCCCGCCTAAAATACGGCATTTTGGGTAGATTTTTACTGCTTTAATGTAGTACAGTATATAATAAAGGATTTCCTTCTAAAAATCAATGTAAAAATTAAATTATTTTTGCATTCATTCCCAATCAGCTAAATTACAAAAAATATCATTATTTATAATACTTATATAAAATGTCATTGCTTCTACTTTAATTACATGATAATATTCTTAATGTATAGGCAAATATAAGGCAGCAAAACTTTTTTTACTTTAGGAGGCGTTATAATGAGTTTTTCTGAATTTCTTCAGCAGCTATTTTCGAACCCTGCTCTTTTCATCACCGTCCTGCTAATTCTGGGAGTAATCCTGGTGAACGGTTGGACGGATGCACCAAATGCGATCGCAACCTGCGTATCGACTAGGTCCATCAGCCCTAAAAGAGCAATTATTATGGCTGCTGTTTTTAATTTTCTCGGAGTTTTCGTAATGACAATGGTCAGCAGAGAGGTTGCTTTTACCATATCTAAGATGGTGAAGTTCGGAAGTGACAAGAACGCCCTAGTCGCTCTATGTGCGGCATTATTCGCGATTGTAGTATGGGCAACTGCAGCCTGGGCTTTTGGAATTCCTACCAGTGAATCCCACGCTTTGATTGCCGGTGTCACCGGTGCTGCGCTCGCTCTTCAAGGTGGAAAAGGAGTTAACGGCGGTGAGTGGATCAAGGTTGTCTATGGTCTGGGTCTTTCCACCGTAATTGGATTTGTATTAGGCTTCCTGATAACGAGGCTTACCGGATACCTATTCAAGCACACGGATCGAAGAAGAACCAATAAGGCCTTTAAGGGCGCCCAGGTAGCCGGTGGTGCTGCCATGGCTTTCATGCATGGTGCCCAGGATGGCCAGAAGTTCATGGGTGTATTCATGCTGGGTATGTTCCTATCGAACGGAGAAGCCGGAGTTGCTTCCGATTATGTTATCCCAATTTGGCTGATGGTACTCTGTTCGGTCGTTATGGCATTAGGTACCTCTATCGGCGGTTACAAGATTATAAAAACTGTTGGTATGGGTATGGTAAAGCTGGATCCCTACCAGGGTTTCTCAGCGGATGCCGCTGCAGCAATCAGTCTGTTCGCAGCCACCGCCTGGGGAATTCCGGTCAGTACAACCCATACGAAGACAACTGCTATCATGGGAGTCGGTGCTTCCAAACGGTTATCCTGTGTTAACTGGTCCATCGTTAAGGAAATGATGGCCGCCTGGATCTTAACCTTCCCAGGGTGCGGTCTTCTCGGTTATATCATGTCACTGATCTTTATCAGGATATTTTAGGGACAAGTTCCACCCATCCGAAATATCTAGGACTATAATATTAGTATGAAAAACCATTATGATAGAAAGGAAGTATCTTTATATGGCTAGAAAAAATGATTACAATTATTTTGAGGCTTTTGCAAACTTATCCAAATACTCAGTAAAGTCGGCTGAGATTCTTCACAAGACCTTAGGAAACTTTAATCCTACCGAGATGCCGTCTATGGTGAAGGAGATGCATCATATTGAGCATTCCGCAGATCTTGCCAAGCATGAGATTATGGATCATCTGGTGAAGGAATTCCTTCCTCCGATCGAACGCGAGGATATCTCAAGCCTGTCCCAGGAGATAGATGATGTTACCGATTCTGTGGAGGATGTTCTCCTGTTCATCAGCATGTTCGACATCCAGAAGATCCGTCCTGAGATACTAAAATTCACGGAACTCATTGAAAGATGCTGTAAATGCATGGATGAAGCTCTGGTAGAGTTTAAGAACTTCAGAAACTCCAAAAAGCTTAAGGATAAAATCATTGAAATTAACCGTCTGGAGGAAGACGGAGATGAGCTGTATGTTCAGATGGTGCATAATCTGTATCATACCTCCAAGGATCCAATTGAACTCATGACCTGGACAGAAATCATGCATCGTCTTGAGTTATGCTGCGATAACTGTGAAGATGTTGCAGATATTATTGAAGGCATCGTCATGAAGAATTCCTAGTTCACTATACTGTTGCACCGATTCTCAACAGATACAAGAAAGGTTCGGTTAAGAATGAATATTGAGAAGCAGAAGGCATTTATCATACATGTAATATATGCAGCTATGATTTTGGGCCTGGTCTATATTATAATTAAATATTTACTTCCAATGCTAATGCCTTTTGTGATCGGCCTGGTTATTGCACTTGTATTTCGTAAGCTGATTGATTTTATCGAAAAAAAGCTTCATATCAAGAGAGCTTTCGTATCCATCTGCATACTGATCATATTCTACGGGATTCTTCTACTTCTGATCAGTTTTATCGGAGTTAAGATATTTACCTTTATAAGGGATCTGTTCGGAATGCTTCCTGATCTGTATGAAGATACAATCCAGCCTGCCATCAATAAGGCTGGTGACAATCTGATGATTCAGTTCCCCCAGGCCAAGCCCTACGTAGAGGATTTGAATGATACTATCTTTGCTTTTGTAAAGGAGGCCTCTTCCTCTGTAATCGGAATGATTACCGGAATTGCGGGTGCCCTTCCGACTCTATTGATTAAGCTGATTTTTATGATAGTTTCCTCCTTCTTCTTTACGATTGATTATTACCGAATCACTAATTTCGTCGTTCGACAATTAAAGGGATCCCGCAAGGATTTTCTGCTGAAGCTTAAGGATAATGGAATCGGTACACTCGGTAAATTTATACGTGCCTATGCGGCCATTATTTCTATCACCTTTCTGGAATTATCCATCGGTTTCTGGATCCTCGGAATACCTAATCCGGCACTGTATGGAGCCCTGATTGCTGTCATAGATGTACTTCCGATCCTGGGTACAGGTCTCATTCTTCTTCCCTGGGCCGGAATAGCACTGATTCTTGGAAACACAAAAATTGGTATCGGAATGCTTATCGTCTATATCGTTATCACTGCAGTACGTCAAACAATCGAGCCCAAGATAGTTGGTCAACAGATCGGACTTCACCCCATTCTCACGCTTCTGCTGATGTTCGTAGGTGCTCAGCTGATGGGTGTCCTCGGACTTCTGTTATTACCGGTCATCGCAACGATTATCAAGAAGATGAATGACGAGGGAACGATCCGGGTCTTCCAATAAATAGCGACAAATATCACATTCCTAGTAAAACAAAGAAACAGGATGCCTGTGACAGTCCCTTGCAGTAAGGGCCTTCCATAGGCATCCTGTATTCGTAGGATGGTATATTGTCCTGATTACTCTAACGAGCGTTTATCTGAAGGAATCCTTGGGTGTAAAGGTTGAGCAGTCCGTTTGATCGGATTCCTTTGCATTTCTAGGCTCCACCATGATCTTTTCTGCGGAGCAATGATCACCGGACATATAATACTCACAGGTATTTACGACACATTTGATTCCTTCATTCGGTTTATCCATTTTTCTAACCGCCATCTTTATCCCTCCATTTCATATATTACTATCTTAGTGTTAGCAGGAATAAAGATAATCATGCAATGTATTCTAATCACATTTCTTAAAAATTTTCAACAACCGCAGATAATGGCTGGCCTCCCTCAGGGTGTGATCTGCCAACAGAGGAATGATAACAGACTTTATCTTGCACTCCAGAAGGCCTTCCGTACCCTGCGCTTTGAATTCTCGGATATCTTTGGTCGCCTCCAGGCTTTCTTCTGTAATCCTGTCTAGCGTCGGTCTGGACATATCCATTGCTTCCTTTGCATCCTTGGTCAGTTGATCAAATTCTTTACCAAACTTATCTGCTGTCTTAAACAGTTCTTCCTCAGTAGGATCCAGAAGGCCGCGGATGAACTTTGCATGCTCTGCCATGATCCTGTTCCAGAAGAACTCCTGCTCGAAGGCTTCCCGGTAGATATTAACCTCCTCCCGGGATTGTAGTCTTCTGATCAGTCTCTGGTAGAACTTAGCTTCTCTGAGGATATGGTCTATGAGCAGAGGATAGTTCATTGTAAACATCTTGCAGGTCAGCACATCATTTAAGACTGTGGTCTTAAATCGAATGATATCATCCAGCAGTAAGATACACCTTCTGTTCAGTGCTGCTACACGTCTCTCGAGGACCGGGTTGAATTCTGCTCCTCCCTGAAGCCTGAGCTCTTCTTCTGTAAGACTGGTTCTGAACGGTACTGAGGTATAGAACTCCGTTAACCGCTCTGCTTCTAAGGTATATTTGGTCAAGACCTCTCCGGATTGCAATACCTCATCGCTGACGACTCCGTTTGACAGTGCCACACAGTCTGCCAGGAAGTCTTCAAATTCATGCTTTAATTCATCGGCATGCATGATAAATTTATCATCCCTGGGGGTAAAGCTTATCTGCAGGAAAAATGAATGTTCCTTCATGATTCTTGCAAAAAACAGATGTGTCTCCAGAGATTGGCGTATAAAATCTCTTCTTGACAGCATAATTACACTCCTTATATTTTT
>JAEZHX010000258.1 GCA_023436765.1 Bacillota bacterium | reverse complement strand
CTTACAATGGAGGAGCAGGACACGAATTATTATAGTGTCTCAGCCACTCTGTATAAGGATGAAGCCTGTTCGGAGAAGGTAGGCTATTCAGCTTATCTGTTCAGTGGTGATGTGACGGATACGCAGGATTTTATCATTGAGGAAGCCGGTACCTACTACATTAAATTTGAGATGTCAAAGAAGAGGGATACCGGAACAATCTCTTTCTTATTACAGCTGCTTTTGTTCAGCGGGGAGGACCAGGAGTTAACGAAGGATGAGTCTATATTCTCGTACCAGGATTATGATTGTCCCGATGTTACTTATAAAATCGTTGTAGATGCTGCCGGTTTGCTCACACTGACCTTAGGCGCGGATTATGAATATGGCTTCAACGGTAAGGTTCAACTGTTAAATAAGGATAAGAAGGCTCTATCAACAGCAACGTACGTCAATGCATCCCAAACCGAGGACGGTGAGTACGGTGATGTTGAGAAATCCTATGCAGTAAGTAAGGGAACCTATTATGTCAAGGTTGATACCAGCCGTAAAAAATACGGTATCGTGTACAGCTTCAGTGCAGTTAAGGATTCCGCAGGTACGAAGAAGGATAAGGCGAAAGCACTCAAGCTTGGAGGGTCTGCAGTAAAGGGCATATGTACCGCCACTGAGAAGACCACAAATGTTGATTGGTACAGCTTCAAACTGACCAGCAGCAAAAGTGTTGTAATTACCGTAGCTGCTAAATTGGATGGAAAACTTAAAGTTGAGATACTGGACGGTAGCGGTAAAACGCTCTGGTTTGGCAGCCGTACGATTTATGAGGGTGACGAGGGGCTGGTACTGAAATCAGACGGTAAATGGTCAAAAGGAACCTTCTATATTAAAATCTTTAAGTATGACAATACGAGTTCGGGCTACTATACTATAAAAGTAAAATAACTAGGACATAAAAAGGCATCTTGTGTTTCTCACAGTAATCTGGTGGGAAACGGAAAGAACCATAGCGGAAATTACTTCGCTATGGTTCTTTTTCAGTGCACCCGGCGGGCGCACGTTTCCTGTATTAGTAAGTTCTTATGACAGCCTTCGCTCGTTTTGCTTTGCTGATCATTCTCATGGTATTTTCAATTCCCATCCGTCGAAAATCAAATCCGAGTCAGTAATTAGTTCGCCGTTAAGGGCAACGATCTCCGCTATGGTGCAGCCATACTTTTGGGAGATTGCCCAAAGGGTATCGCCACGTTTTACGATATAGACTGCGGTTTTCTTATCCCCCGGAAGAATTGCATCAGGGTTATTATCTGTGTTCCTTGATGCACTCTGCGGGATTTTAAGCTGACAGCCCGCATAAATTAAATTCGGATTTTTAATCAGGTCGCTGTTTGCCGTTACAATCTCTGAAATAGTACAGCCATATTTTAGGGAGATAGCCCAAAGGGTATCCCCGTGTTTCACGGTATATGTCATATACGCAGGAGCAGTTGAGGGCTTGTCCTCAGCGTCCGGATTTTGGTGAATTTCCTCGGCAGGAGTATCGTCGCCTGTTTTGGGACTTATCTGTGGCTCCTCATACCCTATCATGTAGACAGAGAGGTGGTCAGTTTCCCATTTAACCTTTTTTTTCACACTGTCATAGTTCGTATCGCAAGGCTCTTTGTTTCCGTTGTCATCCACATAGAACACTTTTATGCCCTCCGCATTTTCGCCAGAATTAAGTTCATAAGGGGTAGACATGGTCATATTACCACCTATGTCGGAAATAGGCATACTACCGCTGGTGATGTTAATATCTAAAGCCGGACGATTACCTATGGTCTGCTGCTGTAAGCTGTTAACAAGGCTATCCTCTATACGCTTGATGGAAATGGTAATATTGAGTGCATTCGCCCATTCATACATTCTACGAAGTGACTCTGCGTCAAAGCCAATGGATGAGTTATCAGTAAAAATCACCTTAAGAATTTCAGGTCTAGCATTCAAACCGGACATTAAGTTATGTATCTTTTCTATCAGATCGGCACTGAGTTCAACGGCGTTAATTTTCTTGTTCAATACGGAAAAGTTAAGGGTGATAGAGTCTACATCGTCCACATGGTCGCCAAGTACAGTATCGAATGAGGAGAGTTTTGTATCATCGATGATTGCCGTTGTTCCGCTTATTCTTGCGTTAACCTGTGTGCTATTCTCGTTGATTGATACTGGAACAGTTACAGATGTTGATGGTGTAATAGTAGGGTCATCGTCGTCGCTATCGTCATTGTCGCCATTACCACCCATGCCATTCGTGCGTATATAGCCGCAGGTGTCGCAGGAAGTATCAGAATCACCACTATAGCTGTGGGCTTCTGTTGCGGTCTTGCCTTTATCCGCATCGGGGCAGCTTGCATCGGAGCACTCCTGCCAATGCCCTGTGCCGTCTGAATACTTATATGCAAGGCTGTGGCTGTGGATCGGTGTTATCGTCCGGGTATAGCCGCAGGTGTCGCAGAGGGTATCGGATTCATCACTATAGCTGTGGGCTTCTGTTGCGGTTTTGCCTTTATCCGCATCGGGGCAGCTTGCATCAGAGCACTCCTGCCAATGCCCTGTGCCATCTGAATACTGATATGTAAGACTGTAGGAGTGGGTGTGGGGAGCTGACACAACAATCTTCGTACTGAACGGTTTCCCAGTCGCATAGTCGGTATAATTTTCTTCGTTCCAGTCCTCACCGTAAACATAAAGACTGTATTCCCCTATATTAAGCCCTATTGGGATGGCAAAGAAGCTCTCTGTTGCAGATGGATCAGGATTGATTGAGCCATAATAGAGAATCTTGCTGGTTTCATCTGTCAGCATGGCGGTAACGTTGGTGTACTCTGCTGACAGAGAGGAAAGGGCGGCATGATTGATTATTAGTGTTTCATCTGAATATCCCTCGCTCAAATTAACTGAGCCGGAGATCGATGCATCAGCTGAAAAATCGTTATTGTCTGCAAGGGTCAATTTCCATTCGTTGCCGATGTATGCAGTGGGAACCATAAAACTATCGTTATGTCCACTGTTATCAGCGGCAGATGTGAAGAGGACAGAGTTCAGATTTAAATGAAAAGCGGGGCGAGCAGCCCAGGCGGCGTTGACATTGCAGTCGAGCACATTCCCACCGCCGGTCACGAGGCCGGCAGAGTCATCACCGTGGGCACACGGAGAACGGAGCCACCAACCCCGGGCGCTCGCGTCGTAATTCGCTATTCTTGCGTCGTCGTCATCAAACCCGTAATCGGAGTTTTCCGATTCTTCTGCAGACAGGAAGAACACCTTATCTCCGCTCAAAATTCCATTAACACTTGCAAACGGTACTGAGGCTGTGGTGCTGGTAAATCCATTATCATTTTTTGTGGTTGCTAATATGGCCGCAAGCTCATCCCCGCTGAAAGCGTCAGTTACGCTAGAACCTCTTTCACCGGCAAAGTCCTTGCACCAAGCCTGCGCGTCACTGTTCTGCCATGCGTTGCTGGAAGAGTCTTGTTTAAAATACACATCTCCGTAGGTTCCCGTTCCGAGCAGACCTTCCGACAGCAGGAACAGGGAGCGGCCGGTGTAGTCGTCACCGCCAGCGTCCTTATAGCTTTCACCGCTGCTTGTGTCAGATAGCACCCGCCATTTGATTGGGGTGCTGTCGTAGCTGCCAAAATAAATGTAGTCATACCCGGTCGTTCTGTCATAGCCGCTGATGGCGGATGTACCGAGCTGGATGGCAGCAGTAGTTTCTCCCACCGCCAGCGCCACCGTGGGTAGCAGCGTTACCACCATGCACAGGCCCAGCAGTATTGCTAAAAATCGTTTCTTCATACGATTGTCCCCCCCTTATCATCTTAAATTAGTTTAGGATGAGATTAGAAGCAGAAGAAGCAGAAAAAGGTTCGCTTATGCTGCTTGTAAACTCGTCATCGCTTTTTGTAGTTGCTAATTGGGCCTAGCTCATTGCTTGTGAAAGCATCTGTCACATTTGTTGCTGCGCCGATTTCCCCTGCATATAGAGAAACGCAAAAAGGGCGCATACTACCCACGAAAGACCGTGGACGAAATGCGCCCAAAACATTGTTATGAAAGAACAGGTTATACCAAAAAAGGACTGAATTATCCTCTGTCTGCTAAGACAATATTGCGTCAGGTACATATTGTCAATCCCCCAGAATCAGAAAATTTACATTAAGTGACACACAATAAATTATATCGTATAACACATTTTTTTACAAGTGCATATATCTGTTATCACACATTTCGAAAAGTAAGCCTTTGGCCCCATAGCAATAGTAAAGGGATAAACTACCGAAGTGGTAGCTCATCCCTTTGTTATTCCCGAAGCCGTAGCCTATCCAGAATAAACAGCTTGAAGCTTCCAGAGCTTGATACTTGATTAAATTAAATTATTTCAGCTGTTTAATGGATGAACTGATATTGATTTCCGTTGCCTTACTTTGATCTAGCGCACCCTTATTAATTTTGGTTACCTTATACGTATATTTCCCATAGGTAACGGTATCCTTTATCGTTATTTTCGTCAGGGTGACATCCGCACCTATCACGGCGACCTCACCCTTACCGGATCCGGCCTTCTTGATCACCGTATATAGAACGCCGCCCATGACAAAGCGCTGGGGCTGATCGCTGCCTATCTCAACGATATGATAATCCATTCTGGAGCCATAATGAAGGACGGAGTACATACTCTCTTCCGCACTTAACCAGAGTGCTGAGGTATAAGAAGCTACACTGCCCTTTGGAACGTAAATAATTGCTTTGAAGGCTAGCAGACCGCCGTCCGCATACCAGTTTTCTATGGATGCCGGTGCTGACTTACCCTGGAACGTGATACTTTTAATAAGTTTTAGCTCACCCAGATATCCGACAGCTCCGGTGATGGTCTTCGGAAAGCAGATGGTCTCAATCTTATTATCTTTATAGCGGTTATCGATTAAGGGCTTACTTGTATCATCAGGGTCAGCTATCACTCCGGTAACTGTATAGGTTTTGCCGTTATAGCTGATCTTTTCGGGAATGCTGATCTTCTTCGTGGAGGAAGTAGGCTTGATCCTACATAAGCTAACTGTTCTGCGGGCGGCATCGGTAACCCGATACGTATAGATCCCATCTGTTATCAGCTTATCGGTAACAGTTACCTTAATAGCCTTGTATAGCCCGGAGGTTCTGGTATATGCGATAGCATAAGCAGTGCCGGCCTTTTTCGGGCTTACCACACCCTTAGAGGTTACATCAAAAATGCTGGTATCGCTGGAAAGCCAGAATACTGTTTCATTTGAGCCTTTGGTAAGGGTACCCTTTAACGTAGAAGTCTGTGCGGTATTCAGAGACAGGCTTGAGCTGTTCACTGTTAGCTTAGCGGCTTTGACCACATTCTTAGCGGACACAACAGAGATCTTACTGCCGAGAGCTTTCTGATAAGCTGATTTGGAGGAGGAATTCACCTTCACAGTGGTTCCGCTCTTAATTGCCCCGGAGAGCTTATCAATCGGATTCTTATTTAGGAAGGTTACTAATTTAAAGCTATACAGCGACTGCTTACCCAGGGTTTTAATCGAGGTCGGAAGGATAATGCTGCCTTCGTTCTTCATCCGGTCACTAAAGGCCTGATTAGAAATAGTGGTAACCCCTTCGGGAACATAGACAAATCGAAGGCTGCTGTCGTCATTCTCATCGGTGATCAGGTTCTTAGGAAGGAGTTTGCAATTCTTCGATAGGAACAACAGCTCCACCTGCCGATCAAATACGGAGGATTCCATCTCGGTAACAGTGTCCGGGATTACGATCACAACAGCACCGATGCGCACCAGGCTGAACTTATTTAGCTTAGTTAACTGATAGGTATAACTGTTATTTGTAATCGCTGACGGTAAATTAAGATAGGAATGCTTCCTTTCACCGGTTATACCGATCAGCTGAACCTTACCTGTACCGTCTTTTGCAGAAGCGGTAACCTGATAAAGTAATCCATCCTTGGAGAATATCCCATTCTCAGCGTTATCTGCTCCCTGGGTAATGATTGTAGGATTAACAGGAATGTCCATTTCATACAGATCGCTGCCGTTATCATAGGAGATGACAGCCTCAATCACCTTACGATAGGTGTTTTCCGTACCCTGAGGAACGATGTAGGTGATATCCGGGGTCTGGCTGCGGTTTGATAAACTCACCTTAACCTTTTGTGGTGCAATGGTTCCTAAGAATTCCATGGTTCTGGCCTTAGGAAATGCAAACAAGGGATTTTCCACCGTACCCTGAAAACCATCAGCAAAGGTCAACTTCTCAACTCCGTTATAGAAGTTCTTGTAATCGGTATTCTCATAATAGTCCCAGCGGATATCAACCTTCGTAATCGTATACTCCTGCCCCTGCAGGGTCACCTTACCGGGGATGAGCAGCTCCGCCCTGGCTTCTTTTGCGGTGAAGCCAATAAGGGAAGCTTCCTTTTTAGCTCCGTCCGTAATGACATATTGGTAGATATCATTCGAGTAGATCGTTTGATTCTCTGCGGCCAGGGCAGTCTTTGGAAGAAACAGAAGAACTGCAGCAAGAAGGATCAGTATCGTTATTATGTTAATCGTTCTTTTCTTTTCGTTATGAAATAGTATGAACATTATTCTCGTACTCCTTTCTTTTGATTGTTACATTTGCTTTATCTTAATGATAGACGATATATATGTCATTTTGGTTGCAAGTGTAAATTATGTTAAATTATAGAAAGATAATATCGGATCTGTTGCAGTTCTTCTTCAGGATATCGCTGCGGTAGGAACGAATACGATATTCATTCCTGCTGTCGTAGATAATCGACA
>JAEZHX010000253.1 GCA_023436765.1 Bacillota bacterium | reverse complement strand
CTGATGAGGAGGTAACGAAGTTCCTTACCTGGCCGACGCACAAGGAACTTACGGTCTCGGAAAGAGTTCTAGCGGACTGGGTAGCAGGGAACAGCGAGCCGGAGAATTACCAATGGGCAATTACTCTAAAAGATACGGGGGAGGTCATTGGCTCCTTCAGCATCATGCATATCGATAATCATAATGAGAGCTGTGAGGCAGGCTACTGTATCGGAAGGAAGTGGTGGAACCAGGGTCTCATGACAGAAGCACTGCAGGCGGTTATCCATTTTTGCTTTACTGAGGTTGGCTTCCAAAGGGTTGCAGCCAGACACGAGATCCATAACGTTGCCTCGGGTTGTGTCATGAAGAAATGCGGGATGGAATATGAGGGTACATTAAGAAAAGTACTTAAGAACAATAAGGGTGACTTGGTGGACTGTAGGTATTACTCGATTCTAAGGGATGAAACCGAATAAATATCGAAGATGGAAGGGCGTAATAGACGCTCACTTCAATGACATATGCGGTAACACGAAAAAGGAGCTGTTTCTTATGAAACAGCCCCTAAATTATGATATGCAATATCAAATACAATTAATTTATGCTAATATTTCAACTACCTTCTTTAATGCGGCAGCAGCTTCCGCAGGTAACTTATCATAGCCGCCGTTTTCGGTGTCTCTGGATTCTACGAACTTCATTCTCTCAACCATTCGTGCTGTGAATGCATCCTTGTATTCCTTATCATTTAAGTCAGGAACGAAGCCTTCCCACTCAAGAATTTCGATATCAGAGAAAGGACCCCAAGGCTTGAATACAGCTTTGCCTTCTACGATGGATTCCAGAATGCCAAGGGTATCGGAAGGTTTTACCTTTTTACCCATAAAATCACCGGTATTGATAACATAACAATCCACATTTCTCTCATTTATGAGTTTCTTAAATTTCTCATAGTCATTGATCAAAGGATAGGTACGGAACGGGTTTGCATATGTTTCTACTACTAATGCATTCGGGTCAACGCCAGGTGCAAGGCGCTCAGCCGTGGTTCTCTTAGTTGCAAGTGTAGCACCCATAACTGAAGCCAGTACGCCATCCTTTATCTTAATAATCGGAGGAAGTGTAGGATCCTTCATGATCCAGAAGATTGCATCAACTGGCTCAGGAATCTTATCCACACGGTTCGTGGACCATAATTTGGATTTTACTGCACGGCCGTTACCATTACGGATATCCTCAGTAACGATCATTACCTTACCATCCTCATCCATGGTTGCGGAACAGTTCTGCACGGTAAGAAGGAATTTATTATCATCACAATAGGTAGGGTAATCCTGTGTCTTATCATAATAGGTGGGCTCAAGAGCGATCGAGGAACCGGTATCAGTATTAATAATGAAAGCATCATCATGGAGCACGGTTACATCATATTTACCACCATGCTTTGCATGGGTAATTGTTGATTTACCGGATCCGGAAAGACCGAATACGGAAGCAACATACTTCTTGCCGTCGGGAAGGTTATATCTCTTCTGTCCGCCATGGCAGGAGGCATAGCCGTTACGATTCGCAATGGCCCAAGCAAGGGTTAAGGTACCCTTCTTATGTTCGCCGAAATATCTCATACCTAAGATAGCAGCACAGTTGGTATCAGTATTAAAATAGCATAAGCACTTAGGATCGCTGATGTCAGTCTGATTAGTTCCAACCCACTGTGGATCAGAGAAAATATAGACATCGGGCTCGTTGCCGATCGGCTTAGAGTTCTTATACATCTTTATGTAGTTATCGGACATATACTGGAAGTTCAGCATCCAGTTATATACTAAGTTTTCTTCTCCTTCAGGAATAAGCAGATGAGCCTTTACCATGAAATCAGGATCCAGACCGATGAAAACTTCAACGTGGTACATATTCTTCCATCTGGTGTCATAGATCGCATCCATTACGAGCTTATCTAACCTCTCGCAGTTAACACCGGGCTGACCGGCTATTCTTCTTGCTGCTGCATAACGACCTGTAATGGAACCGTCATTGAATAATAACACTTTAGCATCGGGTTCCAGACCGAAATCTTCGCCTCGATAAACGGGCATATCGGTCACAACAGTACCCGGTGAATTTTTAGCAAGCTCATAAGCTTCCTTCAGTGTATTCACCTTGACCACATTATTTCCATAGAAGGCAGCCTCGATAATAGAACGTGTCTTGGCAAACCCGGGTTTGTTTGCACCAATTTCGTCATGCTTATAGTACGCTTTTGTTGACATGGAATATCCTCCTATTTTCTTAATTGTCGGAACATTTCTGTAAATACAGAAAATTAACGGAACCAGTGTTATATATAAAACAATTGTCCGCCATATTAAGTATAAAACTGCTTTCTGTAAATGTCAACAAAAAGTCCATAGGATTTTTCCAAAACTGTTAATTGGTTATACTTTTTGTCTGCTGCAGCCATTCGTTAAAATACCCCTCTATAACACTAAATTGCGCGGGGCCGATATCCAGAAGAAAACGATGAAAATCCTTGGCATCAAAAGCAGCTCCAAGTTTATTCTCTGCTGTTTGCCTAAGTCCTTTTATTTCCAGGAAACCTATGGCATAAGGCAGATAAATAGCAGGCTCCTCCAGAAGGGTATCATAGATCAGCTGAGAGGTGGACTTATCCGGGTCACCGACGATGCTGTTAATATATGCGATCGCCTTCTTCTCACTCCAGCCCTCATAATGGATTCCGATATCAGCCCTTGCGTACATGAACAGCATAACAGCACTGTTAGACTCAAGGAAATCGGCCATTGTTTTATCAATACCGGCCAGAGAATAGGAATAGTGTTCCACATAGGTAGCCCAGCCTTCATCATAGCCCACGAAATTCATGATGCTGCGAACCGGAGCGGGATTTTTGTCGCGGAAATAGACACACTGGTACAAGTGTCCGGGATATCCTTCATGGGCAACCGTGGTATAGATTCTGGATAAGGTCTCTTCGTCGTCTCCGTTAATGTAGATATTATTGTCGATATAATCATCAATCGCCGGTACCAGATACATGGCAGGGCTCAGATATTCCGAAAGGGACTCATCCACATATTTTATTTCACAGTTGACCTCAACGGGTTCAGGGAAATCCTCAGTGATATCCTTTTTCAGGTCTTCAAGAATGTCCTCCGGCTCCGTAAGGGGAAATGAGGTAAAATCCAGGTAGCGTTCCAGAATGTCCGGATGAGCCAGGGATATCCGGGTGATTTCAAGGATTTCATCCCCAATGGCCTTATCAAGCAGATCCGCCAATTCCTCCATAGTTTTACCGGAACCGGTTTTGGCTTTCGCCAAATATGCGTAATAGGACTGTCCGTCGGGATAATAATATAGCCCGGCGTCATTAACACCGGTTCCTTTCAGCTCTGTTAACGTATCTATCAAGAGCTGATAGGCGGGGATGACAGATTCTGCTATTGCCTTTATATTTTGTGCCTTATAGGAAGCGATATCTGCCTTTGACAGACCCTCATAAGCATTAATTTTCTCATTAAAATATTCAATCAGGAAATTCTCTTTTGGATTCTCAATAAAGGATTTGCATTGTTCGATGATACTTTCAGCCACCTCATCCCTCATAAATAAGCCCCGTTCGGATTTCTCCCGTTCAAAAGCTGCTATATCTTTAAAATAACTGTATACACAGGGAAGAAGGGCAATATAGTCATCAATATCTTCACGGGTATAGAAATTATATTCTGCTAGCAGGATGGGGAGTTGGGCCTGGATACCTGTAGTGGGCCCAAGACACTCCGTATAATATAGATAATCTCCATTCACAAGAGCCATTTCCAGGTAATTCTTAAGGATATCATATGTAAGCTGCTGATCCTTAGTCAGCTGATTATAATGAAAGCCGGAAAGTCTTTTCAGGTAGTTTTCCGTAAGAGAAATCTGTTCCTTCATCTCTTCTGTTGTAAACTCACCGAGCGTAATGTTAGGTTTTTCGATCCCGTATTCTTCTGGAACGGCTAGGGAATAGTTCAGGGTAAGGGTATCCGCCTGAACCTCATGAATAAAGATATCATTCATAAAATCATCAAAACGAGTTTGTACCT
This sequence comes from Bacillota bacterium, assembly GCA_023436765.1. Lineage (GTDB taxonomy): Bacteria > Bacillota > Clostridia > Lachnospirales > Lachnospiraceae > Mobilitalea. The sequence goes on along the minus strand of JAEZHX010000253.1, from coordinate 2,434 downwards.
CTTGGGGACTTTCTTTCTTATCACAGCTAATTCCCAGAGTAATTACGCATAAGAAAAGGAATAGGAATAGTAAATATCTGAGTTTGTTTTTATACATAGAAACCTCCATGAATGATTTAACGTCTTTTATATAGCAAATTGTTGTATTTTCAATCGGTAATCTTATTTTTGTTGTTTTATGTATATTCAAAAAGCGACGAGATAAGAAGCGATACAGCCTGTATTTTTCAGCTGGTCGGTTTCTAGTGTATGCCAGCTTAATAAATCAAGGCAGGATATACCAGACACGATCTCTGAAGGCGGCTTAAGTTTTCTGCCGATTCGGCCGAAATATTACCAGTAATGTATATACAGAGGTAACTATTTGTAGTGAAGCGCATAAATGCACTGTTCGTAAGATCCGCAGTGACTGAATAGTCACATTTAGAATTATTATATCAGATATATCAAGATATATTTCGCTAAATTTTAGAAAAGGAACAGAAAGCTTGGTGAAAGAAAATGGAGCATAGAGTGAATCAGAATAAGCTGTTTTATCAGATAAAGGAAATTTTCTCAGGAAGGGAAAGTATAAATGCAAAAAACGATAATCGGGGTTTGTCCGGCTTTGAGAAGGGACAGAAGGTCCGAGGCCTGGTTTCCTCTGTCTCTGATGGAATTACGATAAGCCTACAGGGCTATGAGATAACGGCACCGGCAGGAATGTTTCAGGGGTTATCCGTAGGTGACACCATCCTTTTTGAGGTATTAAGCGTCACTGACAGCCAGATCGAACTCTCCGCTGCCGACCATAAGTCCATTAAAAACGGAAAAGCAGCAGAGGCAATCGTCAGGCTGAATACTGACCGGGATGTTTTCCTGTCCAGAAAGGAGCAGGAAGGAAAGCAGACAGAACGGGAAGAAGAGCACAGGACTACTATGAAAAAAATAGACAATCTTTTATCCAGAATGACGGAGAAGGATTTTAAGGTTCTGGAAGAAGAGGGCTTCTCCGTCGAAGACTTTACCGTCTCCGGCTTGGAGGCGGCAATCACCAGATTGCACTCTTTCCATGAAGAGGGCGCGGCAGGATATCACCAACCGGGAGGCAGAGAGAATAAAAACTCCTTTACCGCCAGGGAGATAGAGCAGAAGCTGAAGGATGCAAATCTTCCGGCAGAAGCAGATACAGTCCGTAAAGTGATGTCCGCTTTAGATATCAGCTCCTCCATCGGTGAATTGGATGAGGCAGCCATGAAGCACCTAATACGGATGGAGTTGCCACCGAGCCTGGAAAATCTGTATAAAGCAAAATACAGTAAAGAGACCTCCGGTAAGGAAAGCCAGTTATCAGAGGAAACCTGGACGAAGCTTAGGCCACAGGTGGAAGAGGTAATCCGTGCGGCAGGCTACGAGGTAAACACTGAGAACCTGAATCGGGCCAGATGGCTGGTGGAGAACGGTCTTCCACTGACGAAGGAAAATTTCATCTACTACGACAGGCTAACCGGACAGGAGGAATTCACAGACCAGTCCGAAGTGCTGGACCAGATCCTGAAGGAGATGGGAGAAGGGATAGCACCAAAGGATGCTATCGTGATACCAGGGCTTAAGGATAGAACACAGAAGCTAACTGAAAAGCTTACTGCCGTAAGTGAGAAGGAAATCAGGGATGCTGTCAGAACGGAGAAAGAGATAAACATCAAGCTTCTGACAGATAAGAAGTATCGCGAAGAATATCTGAAGGAAGTTCAAAGTGAGGAATTAACCGAGAAACAGCAGCTGGAGACTGTAAGAGCAAGGAGACTTCTGGAGGAAATCCGCCTTAAGATGACAACTGAGGCGGCAGGAGCGTTGGAGCGTAAGGGATTTCATATAGAGACACAAGGCCTTGGGAGAGTTGTTGAGGAACTGAGGCAATTGGAAGATAGCTATTACCGCCGTTTGTTTACCGAGGCTGATCTGGAGGCAGATGTCGATCAGATCAATCTGTTACGGGAAACAACCAGGGGGATGGAACAGCTGAAGACAGTTCCCAGTTATGTGCTTGGAACAACCCTAGCCTCCCGTAAGCTCATGACGATACCGGGGCTTGTCACAGAAGGAAGTAAGCTTACCGAGCAGCTAATGAAAGCGAAGGATGCTTATGAGAGCCTCCTGACGGAACCGAACAGGGAGTACGGAGATTCCATACAGAAGGCATTTAAAAACTCCGGTTCGTTACTTTCCGAAATGGGCCTTGAGAATACGGTTTATAACCAGAGGGCAATCAGGATTCTGGGATATAACCGTATGGAAATCACTCAGGAGAATCTGGAGCGGGTGAAGGCTTACGATCTTGAGGTTAATACCCTGATGCAGAAGCTTCATCCTGCGGTTGCGGTAAGGCTGATTAAAGAGGGAATTAACCCGATGGGAATCCCGATTGATGAACTGAACCAAAAGATCGATCAGC
>JAEZHX010000207.1 GCA_023436765.1 Bacillota bacterium | reverse complement strand
AAGCAGAAGGTAAATGACGTACTGGGTAATCCAATCATCATCGGTGCAGTAGTAATCTGGAGAGTGGCAGATCCAACGAAAGCTGTATTTAATGTGGATAATTATAAGGTTTTCCTGTCCACCCAGTGTGATTCCACGATCCGTAATATCGCAAGATTATACCCCTATGATACCATGGAGGAGGATTCTGATGAGAAGACACTTCGTGGCAGCAGTCAGGAAATTGCAGACAGCATGAGGGAGGAGCTTCAGCAGAGAGTAAGTGTAGCCGGATTGGAGATACTTGAGGTTAGAATTACACATCTGTCCTATGCGGAAGAGATAGCAGCAGCCATGCTCCAGAGGCAGCAGGCGGTAGCTATTATCGCCGCGCGCCAGAAGATTGTTGAGGGTGCGGTCAGCATGGTAAAGATGGCGATTGATCAGCTCAGTGAGGAAGAGGTCGTGGTATTGGATGAGGAAAGAAAAGCTGCTATGGTAAGCAATCTCCTCGTTGTTCTCTGTGGTAATAAGGATGCACAGCCAATCGTAAATAGCGGCTCTATTTACTAATCGATTACGAGCCAAAGGAGTGAGGGATGGAAGATAAATTCGAAGCTAAAGAAGAGCAGCTTAAGGCCAGACTCGAACGGATTCATGAGCTGGAGCAGGAGATCCTCAGGAAAGAGAAGGCCCTTAAGGAACAGGAGAAGACAAAGAAACAGATACTCCTTAGGCTATCTCCCAGCCTCTGGAGTGAGCTGGCAGCCTGGGCAGAAGAGGATTTTCGCTCCATCAATGGGCAGATAGAATATCTACTGGCGGAATGTGTCCGGAATCGGAAAGGTAAACAGACATAACGAAGGAATTATTGGAGAGTGTAAGCTGGTATAAGGAAAAGCCACCGCAGGTTAACTACTGTTAACTTCGGTGGCTTTTATCAGTGCGTAATTTAACCGAGTTATATTAAATTGGTTTTGATAGCCGGGCACCTACAATAATAGGGATAACATGAGCAGATCAGTACGAAATAATCATATGATAAGTTAATGAAAACTATATAATAGAGTTACAGATATTATAAGTAATTGATAAAATTACTACATCATCGAAAATAGTATTTGTAGAAAAACCAGTAAAATTAAGGGTTACAGCAGTTAATACTTTGATAATCAAAATTTAATTTGAATATATTAATACATAGGTATATAATGGTAGTTATAATAGTTAAAAATATTGAACTATATAATAAGCTAATAAGAAACGGAGTGGAACAGATGATTATATTGAAGCAGGATAAGTGTCAGGGGTGCGGTTTATGCATCGAGGTCTGTCCGAAGAAGATTCTGACCATAGATAAGTCCTCAGTGAACAGCAGAGGCTATACACCGATTGATATTACCGACAGAGACAGCTGTATCGAATGTGCGCTGTGCGCCATGATGTGTCCGGACCTGGTATTCGAGATTAGTATGGAGGTAGCAAATGGAACAGAAGCTGATGAAGGGAAATGATGCAATTGCAGAAGCGGCAATCAGAGCCGGCTGTACTTTCTATGCAGGATATCCGATCACACCGCAGACAGAGCTTCCGGAATACCTGGCAAAGCATATGGAGAAAGCGGGAGGGGTGTTCCTTCAGGCAGAGAGTGAAATCTCCGCAATTCAAATGGTTTACGGTGCAGCCGGAGCAGGTGCCAGGGCGATGACCTCGTCCTCCAGCCCGGGAATCAGTTTAAAGCAGGAAGGCATTTCCTATATAGCAGGCAGTGAGCTCCCCTGTGTGATTGTAAATGTCATGCGTGTCGGACCCGGACTTGGTGGTATCCAGCCGGCACAGTCGGACTATTTTCAGTCCGTGAAAGGCGGCGGACATGGGGATTACAGGCTGATCGTATTGACACCGGACAGTGTTCAGGAGATGTATGATTTTACCCTGCTTTCCTTTGACCTCGCGGATGAATACCGGAATCCCGTTATGCTCCTGGCAGATGGCATCCTAGGGCAGATGATGGAATCAGTCGTCTTAAGCGTTCCTGAGACGAAGCGATACGATAAGGCCTGGGCAACCACCGGGACTGAGAGGAAGAGAGAACATAACATCATTAATTCCTTGTATATTAAGCCGGAGGAATCTGAGATTTTCAACCTGCATCTCCAGGAAAAGTACAGGGAGATCCGGGAGAGCGAGCAGCGGGTCGAGGTGATAAACCCGGAGGCAGATATCCTGCTGGTTGCTTACGGCATTGTATCCAGAGTAGCAAGACAGGTGATCAAGGAGCTGGAGGAGGAGGGCTACAGCGTTGGCCTGATCCGGCCTCAGGCGGTATGGCCGTTCCCGTCCAAAGCCTTTGAAAGGATTGCCAAGGCCTATCTGGTAGTGGAGTTAAACAGCGGTCAGATGGTGGAGGATGTCAGACTGGAAGTGAATGGACGTGCACCGGTGTATTTTCAGGGAAAAATGGGCGGAGCAGTGATAGCCGTTGAAGAAGTCAAGCAAAAGGTGAGAGAAATAGCGGGAGGGATCGAGCATGCCGGAGTTTAAGAAACCAGACTCATTAACAGATCTACAAATGCACTACTGCCCGGGCTGTACCCATGGCATCATTCACCGTCTGGTGGCGGAGGCATTGGACGCTTTAGAGATAGAGGGTAGCACAATTGGGGTGGCCTCGGTGGGCTGTTCCGTATTCAGTTACAATTACTTTAATTGTGATATGCAGCAGGCCGCCCATGGCAGGGCGCCGGCTGTTGCAACCGGAATTAAGAGAGTTCTTCCCGAACGGGTCGTTTTCACGTATCAGGGGGATGGGGATCTGGCAGCGATTGGTACGGCTGAGATCGTTCATGCTGCGGCCAGAGGGGAGAATATCACAGTCATATTTGTGAATAATGCAATCTATGGTATGACGGGAGGCCAGATGGCACCGACTACCCTGCAGGGACAGATTACGCTGACCACGCCCAGAGGAAGACGTCATCAGGAGGGACTTCCGATCAGAATGTCAGAGATGCTGGCAACGCTGGATGGACCGAGGTATATTGAGAGGGTATCCGTTCATGACCCTAAGAATGTCAGAAAAGCAGGAAAAGCAATCAAAAAAGCCTTTGAACTGCAGCGAAAGGGGGAGGGCTTTACCATGATTGAGGTACTATCATCCTGCCCGACAAACTTTAAGCTGTCACCGGTGGATGCACTGAAATGGGTGGAGGAGAACTTGACGGCCTACTATCCTCTCGGAGTCTTAAAGGATGGAGGGATAGAGCCATGAGGACGGAGCAAATTATACTATCGGGCTTTGGCGGACAGGGCATCGTTGCGGCCGGCAAGACGATTGCCTATGCAGGGATGCTGGATGGCAAGAAGGTGTCGATGTTCCCTTCCTATGGTCCTGAAATGAGGGGAGGCTTTGCTAATTGCCATGTCATCCTCTCTGAGGAGAAGATCTCCTCTCCCCTGGTCCAGGAGGCGGATGTCGTGATAGCCATGAGCCTTCCGGCAGTCCAGAAATTTGAGTCCTGGGTAAAGCCTGGAAAGACAATGATCGTGGACAGCCATCAGATCAAAAAGACGGATTATCGTAAGGACATCAGGGTAATAGAGATTCCTGCCACTAAGATTGCCATGGACGCCGGCAATGTGAAATTTGCTAATGTGGTCATGATCGGTGCTATGATGGAGGTTCTTTCGGCTCCCTCCTATGGGAGCATGGAAGCAGCAGTAAAAGACATGCTGCCAAAGAATATGCAGGACTTGGTTCCCTTGGAGATGCATGCTTTGGAATTAGGAAAGAATTATTTAAAACAGGAGATATAAGACATGGAGAAAAGAGCTGGAATTATTGGTATTGGCAGTTATGTACCCGACAGGATAGTAACGAATTTTGATCTGGAGAAGCTGGTAGATACTACAGACAAATGGATCGTTGAGAGATCTGGAATTTCGGAGAGAAGAATTGCAGAGGAGAATATGCCTACCTCGGAGATGGCGGTAAGGGCAGCAGAGCAGGCGATAGCAAATGCGGGTGTAAATCCGGAAGAGATAGGACTGATCATCGTAGCTACGGTTACTCCGGATCAATTCTTCCCTTCCACCGCATGCCTGGTCCAGAACAGAATAGGAGCAGTCAATGCGGCTGCTTATGATATCTCTGCGGCATGTGCCGGCTTTATCTATGCTTTATCGAATGCCTGGCAGTATATCAGAACAGGAGTATATAAATATGTCCTCATTATTGGTGCGGACGCACTTTCCAAGATTACGGACTGGCAGGACCGCAATACCTGTGTGCTCTTCGGTGACGGTGCCGGTGCGCTTCTTCTGGGTGAGGCGGAAGAGGGTGGGATTCTCTCTTCCCATATGGGCTCTGATGGTGCGGGAGCCGAATTCCTTACCTGTCCTGCGGTTTATTTCAGCCCGGAGGAAGAGGAGAAGAGAAAGGGGAGAAAGCATACCACCTGTATGAATGGACAGGAAGTATTTAAGTTTGCGGTTAAAATCATGCCCTATGCCTTTGAAAAAGCACTGGAAGGTGCAGGGATGAGTGCGGAACAGATCGATTGGTTCATTCCTCATCAGGCAAACTTAAGAATCATTGAAGCAGCTGCGAAGAAGTTTAACATCTCCATGGATAAATTCATCGTAACTCTTCAGAAATTCGGGAATACCTCCTCCTCCTCTATTCCGATTGCATTGGCAGAAGGAGTGAAGAACGGTCAGATTAAGAAGGGGGACACCCTGGCGATGGCTGCCTTCGGAGCAGGACTGACCTGGGCTTCAGCGATAGTAAAACTGTAATAAAGGTAGTGAATAAAAGTAAAAGGCCTGGGCTGTTGCCATCATTGTATAGATGAATGGCAGCAGCCCATATATCATATATTAACTACAAACGGCTTCCGATATTATGTCAGGCATTTGAGACTGGAATCTTAAATTTACTTCATAGCAACCATATGCTATAATCGACTTTAATGAGCATGGAGGAAAGGAGTCTGATATACCGGAGCTTTGGTGTATCACATGAGACGATGAAGAGTAATATAAAAAAGAATATTGAGATCATATTAAAGGGGTATATCATCGGTTCGTCCATGAGTGTCCCGGGGGTCAGCGGTGGTACTATGGCGATTCTGCTGGGCATCTATGATAAACTGATCAGCTCGATCAGTAATTTCCTTAAGGATATTAAGGGGAATACCATTTTCCTATTAAAATTTTGTCTGGGTTCCGTACTGGGGATTGGATCCCTGGCATTTGTAATCAGCTGGCTGTTGGAAAGTTATCCGGTACCGGTATCCTTCTTCTTCCTGGGAGCTGTGATCGGAGGGATTCCGGCTCTCTATAAGAAGACCAAGGAATCAAAGCTGACGGCAGCATCAGGTTTATACTTTCTGATCGGTTTGGTATTGGTCATTTCTATCGGATTTATTCCCACAGGTAATATTGACATCAGTAACAACGGGAGCTTCGCCCATTATCTGATGATACTGGTAACCGGGATTATCATAGCACTGGCTCTGGTGCTTCCCGGAATCAGCACCTCCCATATGCTGTTGGTTCTGGGAATGTATGATTCCATGCTGGCCGCGATCAAGGGTTTTGATATTATGTATGTCGGAGTGCTTGGCGTCTCCACGGTAATCGGGATATTTCTCATCACAAAGCCCATCGAATGGACGATGAACAAATTCCCTCACCAGACCTACTGTCTGATCATCGGATTTGTGTTAGGTTCAACATCAGAGATCTTCAAGGATAAGATCCTTCCGGCAGTCCCTGACGGAGCGGATATTTCCTGGTGGGCAGTCACTGCCATTATATCGGTTGCGACCTTCATCCTTGGCTATTTTTCAATTTTGTCCTTAACCAGATTTTCAAACGACTAATAAAATAAATACGATAGGCTGTTATGAATCCTAATTTTTGAGGGATTTCGTAACAGCCTATTTGATTTTGGGTTAGGTGCCGTTTACGCCGGGTCATCGCGTAAAGCAGGCACAATAACTGCAGGCTGACCATATGATATCTTGTAATATATCATAAAGGAGACATTATATGCTTTATTCCGAAACCAAAAATAGCTTCTATAAGATAAAGCATAGCATTCATAAAATTACCGGGGCAGTATTTAAGAGACAGGATTTTGCACGCAAGGAAAAGCTGGACCCTATGATTATTCCGAAGTATGTGAATCAACTGGAAAAACCGCCGGTTTTTAAGCCACATATCACCTGGGAACACGACATAAAAAAGGGAAGAGGAAGGAAACGGAGGCATAATTACTGCGTCGATATTGGTGTAACCAGGCAGCAGATGCTCCCTATGGGATTTCCAAAAACAAGGGTATTTGGTTATGGTGGAGTAACCGTGAATCCGGATACAGGTAAGACCGGATATACCATATGTTCACCGGGTCCCACCTTTGAAGCCCGAAGAGGAACATCGGTGACGGTGAAATGGAACAATCGGATCAAGGGGAAGCACCTATTTGCTGTTGATCCTACACTTCACTGGGCCAATCCTAACCATATGCCGATGGACCCTCCGAAGCCCTGGCCTTCCTATCCGCCCGGATTCATGGAAGCACAGAAGCCGGTACCCACAGTAACGCACCTCCATGGAGGTGAAGTACGGTCGGAAAGTGACGGCCATCCGGAGGCCTGGTTTACCTTTGATAAGCGATATGGTCCGACTTATGTATCCCGGGAATATTATTATCCGAATGAGCAGGAAGCCACTACGCTGTGGTATCACGATCACACTCTTGGGATGACGAGATTGAATGTATATGCCGGGCTGGCAGGCCTCTATCTGCTACGTGACGGCAGAAAGTCCAAACACCTTAGGCATTATACAGAAGGGAGACTTAATCTTCCGCAGGGGAAGTATGAGATGCCACTGGTTTTCCAGGATAAATCATTTTATACCGATGGCTCATTGTTATTTAATAACAGTGGGAATACACCGGAAACGCATCCTTATTGGGTCCCCGGCTTTTCTGGAGATATCATGGTGGTGAATGGCAAGGTCTGGCCGAACCTCAATGTGGACCGGTGTCGATACCGTTTTCGCGTTCTGAATGCATCCAACACCCGCTTCTATAACCTATTCCTGTCCAATGGAATGGAGCTTACACAGATAGGCTCTGACGGAGGTTTACTTAATAAGCCGGTAAGGCTGTTCAGTCTTCTTCTGGCTCCGGGGGAGCGGGCTGATATCCTGGTGGATTTCTCGGAGACAGATCCGGGGACTACGATACGGCTGTTGAATAATGCAAGGCATCCCTATCCGTTCGGTCCATCACCTAACCCTGATACAATGGGCCAGATCCTACAGTTCACAGTTCCCGTAGATGCGCCTAAGCCTGCAAGACCACCCGAGCTGCCCAAGAGATTGAATTGTATTCAGACACTGGCACCGAATAGTCCGAAGCGAATTTTGACTCTGAACGATATGGCCGGTCCGACCGGACCGCTGGCTATGTACCTGAATGGGCAGATGTGGTCGTCTCACACGACGGAGACCCCGCGGGTAGGGTCGACAGAGGATTGGGAGATTGTCGGCATGACGGCCGGTGCACACCCAATTCATATTCACCTGATTCAATTTCAGGTATTGAACAGACAGAATATAAAAGCAGCTGAATATACGGAACGATGGAGAGAAGTAAATGGTTCGCTTCCTCTGCATCATCCACCCTTGGCTATTCCTCTGGAGCATTATCTTCTTGCTCAGCCGATTCCGCCGGAGGAGAATGAGAAGGGTTGGAAGGATACGGTCATTGTGAATCCGGGGCAGGTCACCAGAATCAGAATCCGCTATGCACCCCAGGGCGTTATGAATTGTCAGGTGGAGCCGGGAGATAATTATTATTCGTTCTCTCCCTGTGAGGGTCCGGGGTATGTATGGCATTGCCACCTGCTGGATCATGAGGATAATGAGATGATGAGACCGATGAAGCTCCTGCCGTAAGCTCACCGATGCTCTTGATCCATATATGATGAAAGAGGAGGGATTCCGCAGGCACTGTTATTTGGAGCTGCACTTTTTGTAATCTTAAATCGAATAGTTGCCGTAAAATATACTAGATAATTTCCTATTGCATCATGTATAATGAGAACTGTACAAGATAAACAAAAGGAGGGTAAGCATGAAATATACCAAACGATTTTTACGGATGTTGGCGCTTGTAATGGCATTCGCCATTCTATCGCCCTCTATCATACCCATAAGTGATTTAGCTGTTGCACAGGCAGCTACAATAAAGCTTAATAAGAAGACCCTTTCACTTGAGGTTGGTAAAGCACAAACCTTGAAGATTACTGGAACGACGGCTAAGGTAACCTGGTCCTCCAGCAACAAGTCCGTTGCTACGGTAAGCACGAAGGGTAAGGTCACCGCCAAGAAGGCAGGGAAAGCTACCATCACAGCCACCGTCAACAAGAAGAAGTACAGCTGCACTGTTACAGTGAAGAAGGCAGTAAACCAGTCTGTCAAGAATGCGCCATTCAGTGCTCAGGAGGCTACACTGGGGCATATCAGGTACGTATATCCGAAGGATTGGACAAATAAAGTAGTTATGGAGGAAGACAGTCAGGCAATGAGCCTGCTTTATCCGAGCAACGCAAACATATTTAATGGAACCAGTATCACAATTATAACTTCAGAGACGGATATGACAAAACCGACGCTGAGTGATGTACAGGAGTTCATTGAGAGCACCTATACGCAGGAGGCGCTTGCGGAACAGTATGGGTTATCACTTGATTCATCAATTTCGAATCTTAAAGCCAATGAATTTAAAGCTAAGCAGGGAATTGCCTTTAAGGTGGAGTTTGATACCACTGTCACAGCGGGGGTATCCATTACGATGAACCAGTGTATCTATGTACTGTTCCTGGATAAATATATGTTCCTAGTATCAATCTCGGATAATGGGGATGATAAGGAGTTGAAGCTTACTGAGATAGCTGAATATATGGTGAATACCGCAACCGTAGTAAAATAAGTTTGAACCAAAGAAGCCTCCGGTTGAAAACCTCGGCACTGGAAATTCATACCGTCTTTCAGAGATATGCTCCCCTTGTATGAGAGGTAATATAGCCTCCTGAAGAGGAGCATTTTTTGAGTCTGAGACACTATCATAGTAGGATAGCCCATTCACAGAGGTTTTGGTAATAACATACAAGATTCTGCCATAAAATCAGAAAAAAAGCACATACCATATTGGAGAATTCTATTATATAATCAATCATATCACTGGGAAAAAAGGACAGATGTGGTTGCAGGAATTGAACGAGGGGGATTAAGGATCATGAAGGTAATAAGATTAGGGTATCTGCTGCTACTTACGGGCATACTGCTGAGCCTGAGTGGCTGTAAGAAGGATGCTGCACAGATAACTATAACAGATACAGAGAAGACAGTACAAGACAAAGAGGAACAGCTGAAGGGAGATCAAAGTGGTAAGGAACAAGGGGAGGATAGTTCACAAGCTGCTTCCGAGGATTCAGTTATCATAGAGGACGGTATCAGCTTCTCCCCTGCGGATACTTACATCTCCATGGATACGGAACTGATCATTCAGGGCAGCAAGCCGGGTAAGATCTATTATACCCTGGACGGAACCGATCCTGATGAAGCTAAGACCCTTTATGAGAAGCCGGTGAAGCTTGCCGTCAGTATAGGGATCAAGGCTGTCTGTATTAAGGCGAAGGCTTATTTCGACGATGGAAGTCAATCAGAAACGCTGGTCCGGACCTATTTTACCGGAAAAAATGTCACCAATCGATTCAGTACACTGGTGTTCTCGGTGATAACCGATCCATATAACCTTTATGATTACGAATATGGTATCTTTGTGGAAGGAAAGCTGCGGGATGATTATGTCAAGGAGCATCCCAATGAGAAGATAGATCCGCCTGCTCCGGCAAACTATAATATGCGGGGGCGGGAAAGTGAACGGGAAGTATTCCTGGAGGTCTTTGAACCGGACGGAACCAGAGTTGCCGCACAGGCAGCAGGTATACGTACCTACGGCGGATGGTCCAGGGCAAATAAGCAGAAATCGATTAAAATCTATACCCGTAAGGATTATGACAAAGAGAATAATAAACTCAGGTATGAATTCTTCCCCTGGAAGATGACCACTGAGGGTAAGCCGGCTGATGCTTTTAATCGTCTCGTATTGAGAAACTGTGGAAATGATAACGGCTTTGCCTTTATCCGTGATGAGCTGTTCCAAACCCTGGCTGGTCAGGCGGGATACATGGATTATCAAGCAGTTCGTCCCGCGGTAATGTATGTGAACGGCGAATACAGAGGTGTGTTTTGGCTCCACGAGGTATATGACGATGAATATTTTGATGAGAACTATGGTAACTATGATGGGGAATTCCAGGTACTGGAGGGCGGAGAAACCTTCAAAACAGAGGAGGAGGATGGAGAGAATACACAGGTCATTGCGGACTATGAGGCAATGTATTCGACCTATGCCAGCCGGGATCTGACCAATGATGCTGTCTATCAGGAGCTCTGTAAGCTGATGGACGTTGAGAATTACCTTTCCTACTATGCACTTCAGGCTTATATTGGCAATGAGGACTGGCCCCATAATAATTATAAAACCTACCGTTACTATGCATCGGAGGGAGAGCAGTACCGGGAAGCTCCTTTTGATGGAAAATGGAGATACCTGCTTCACGACCTTGATTTCAGCTTCGGTATTTATGGCAACGGAGCGTTAATGGATAATATCTGGAAGTATGTAGGAGCGAATGGCGAGATCAAGGACGAATGTCCCCTGTTTGGTCAACTGATGAAGAGAGAGGACTGCAGAGAGATCTTTATTATCAAAACAATGGATCTGATCAATGGAGCCTTCTCGCCGGATAATTTAAACAGTGTACTGGAGGAAATGAATAACTCAAGAATTAAAGAACAGGAAAACATGTATCATAAGGATCTTCTGGAACCCTGGGTACAGTTCGATCAGCTGGAGGGAAGGCTGGAGGAGATCCGCACCTATGGATATCAGCGTGCCACTAACATTCCTTTGTCCTATCAGAAGCATTTCAAGCTTGGGGACCTGTATCAGCTAAACGTACAGCCGGCAGAGGGTTGCGGAGTGCAGATTAATTCAGTAGTTACTGAGGAATTATTTACAGGAAGTTACTTTACTGATTATAACACGGTAATTACCCCGATTATTCCGGAGGGTAAGGAGTTTAAATACTGGCAGGTGAATGGAAAGACCTACGAAGAGGAGGAGCTGATTATCACTCCTGCCATGTTAAAGGAACTGAAGGCAGAGGTAATCTGCGTAATCAAATGACATAAGAGGTTACCTATAAGCGAATGCCTAAAATTAAAATTAGATTAATACAGATGATTTCTATTGACCGAATCGGTTTATGCTGTTATGATATCAGTATAAACCGATTCGGTTTATATCGTGAATCGTCGATGAGAATAGTCACAATACAAGATCAAGAAATGAGGTGATGTCAGGTGGAGAAGTTCTTATATCTGCCCAAGGAAAAGCAGATTAAGATCATTGATGCAGCTTTGAACTGCTTCAGCAAGAATGGATACAAGAAGGCTTCCGTGAGTGACATTGCAGCAGCGGCCGGGATATCAAAGGCAATGGTGTTCCATTACTTTGGCGCTAAGAAGGAGTTGTATGGTTATCTGCTTGAGTACTGTAATGAAATTATGATGAAAGAGATCGCTGAGAAATACGATTATAGTATAACGGATTTTTTTGATAAGATGAAGATGGGTACCGAGATTAAGATGAGAATACTGGAGGAACACCCTTCTATTCTATCCTTCTATAACAGGGTACATCATGAGCCGGATCCTGAGGTACAGGACCATAGGAACGAGGCACTGAAGACGAGGAGTGATTTGAGCGGTAAAATTGGTTTTATGAACATGGATACAACGAAATTCAAGGAGGGTGTGGATCCTAAGCTAGTTCTGAGTATCTTAACGGGGATCAGTGAGAATTATTCCAACCAGGTAAACGCCGGACGTTCCATTGAGGAAGCACTTCATGAGTTTTACGCATGCCTGCAATTATTAAGAAGCAATCTCTATAAGGAGGAGTATTTATGATAGAAGTAACAGGACTTTCATTAGTGTACCCCAGTGGGAAGGGAATCTTTGATCTGGATTTTAAGGTGAAGAGGGGAGAGGTTCTTGGATATCTCGGACCGAACGGTGCGGGTAAGACAACTACCATCCGTGCTCTGCTTGGGTTTATGGCACCTGATAAGGGTAGCTGCACCATTAACGGGTTGGATTGTTGGAAGGAGGCACCTCAGATACAGAAGAGCCTGGGATATATTCCCGGAGAAATAGCCTTTCTGGATGGTATGAACGGGGATGAGTTCCTAAGGTTTATGTGTGAAATGAGGGGTACGAAGGATTTCACCCGCCAGAAGCAGCTGATTGATATGTTTGAATTGGACACGAAGGGAAGAATTAAGAGATTCTCCAAGGGTATGAAACAGAAGGTAGGTATCGTAACAGCCTTCATGCATAATCCCGAGGTCTTAATTCTGGATGAACCGACCAGCGGCTTGGACCCTTTGATGCAGAACCGCTTCGTGGAGCTGATTCTGGAAGAGAAGAAGAAGGGGAAGACAATCCTGATGTCCAGTCATATGTTTGAAGAGGTGGAGCGAACCTCGGATACAGTCCTGATTATCAAGGATGGAAGACTGGTAGAGCAATCCGATGTACATAGCCTGAAGGAAACCCAGAGAAAATGCTATCTACTGAAACCGAACAATCTGCAGGAGGCATATGAAATACTGAACGCTGCAGGCTTTGAGGTGAAGGGGACAGAAGATAATACACTGGAGGTATTCACTAAGAGGGAAGGCGTGGACCGTTTCTTGAAGACCATTTCGCAGCTTACGGTACAGGATTTGGATGTAAAATCACAATCCCTGGAAGACATCTTTATGCATTTTTATAATAAGGAGGGAAAATAATATGAGCCTTACCTTACTTAAAACCACATTGAAAAAGAACTGGGTTCTGCTGCTGATTTTCTTTGGTGTCCTGACCATGTATATGTCTGTTATGATATCGATGTATAATCCGGAGGATATGTCTGCGCTGACCAGCATGATGGATATATTTCCGGAGGGAATGATGAATGCCATGGGCTTTTCCCAATTGGAGACGGAACTGACGCCTTACCTGGCGAGCTGGCTGTATGGACTGCTGATGATTGCCTTTCCAATGATCTATAGTATTCTTCTCGGCAATAAACTGGTTGCGAAGATGGTGGATAACGGGTCCTTTGCATATCTATTGTCCACTCCGAACTCCAGAGTAAAGATCATTCTTACCCAAGGGTTTTATGCACTTACCTCTGTCGCAGTTTTGTTCCTGGCGTTGTTTGGACTAGGCGTTGCCATCAGCAGTGCGGCATTTCCGGGTATGATTGACATCGGTGCGTTCTTCTCACTGAATGTGACTACAATGCTGGTGAATATGGTTGCCCTGATGATCAGCTTCTTCTGTTCCTGCCTGTTCAATGAGGCAAAGCTGTCCACCGGTTTTGGAGCAGGTATACCGATTATGTTCCTGCTGCTGAAGATGATTAGCGGAGCTGCCAATGAACTTAACTTTTTGAAAAACTTCACAATTTACGGGATCTATGACCCGATAGAGGTGGTGAAAGGAAATAATGCTTTAGGAGTCAACCTCTTTTTCACTGGTATCACTCTGATTCTATTTATTTCAGGGGTGATTATATTCAAGAGAAAGAGACTGCCACTGTAATACCCTGATCCGGTCAAGTAAGGAGCAGCTATAAAAACTCCATAATTTTAATAATTTGCAGATTTGGTGCTTGAAAATTGAAGAAAAGAGTACTATGATTGTAAATTGTCGTAAGCCTATCAGAGCGATATTTTTCTGAAGCTTAATTTAATCATTGTGGAGGCGTAAGATAAATGAACAAGTTAAAGCCAAAATTGTTCTCAGTCATGAAGACCTATTCGAGGGAGCAGCTGGGGAAGGACATCGTGGCAGGTATCATCGTAGCGATCATAGCATTACCGTTGTCAATCGCGTTGGCATTGGCATCGGGTGTAACACCGGAGAGAGGTCTTTATACGGCAATTGTAGCCGGTTTCATAATCTCCTTCCTGGGAGGAAGCCGGGTCCAGATATCTGGACCGACAGCAGCCTTTGCTACCATCGTAGCAGGTATCGTAGCCAGAAACGGTATGGAAGGATTGGCAGTAGCAACAATTATGGCGGGAATCCTCCTGATACTCATGGGATTACTGAAGTTCGGTAATATATTAAAATTCATTCCATATACCATAACAACCGGCTTTACGCTCGGAATTGCCGTAACGATCTTTATCGGACAGATTAAGGATTTTATGGGCATAACCTTTGAGACGAAACCGGTTGAGACCATAGAGAAGCTGAAGGCCTGCCTGGAGGGAATCAGTACGGTCAATCTGCAGGCATTGCTGATTGGTGCAGTGTCGCTCATTATTCTGATCCTATGGCCTAAGATTAATCGCAGAATTCCTGCCTCACTGATTGCAGTCATCGCAGCATCGGCAATCGTGAAGCTCTTGGATCTGGAAGTAAATACAATCGGGAAGCTTTATGAAATCTCCTCTAAGCCTCCGGTATTTCATTTTCCGGCAATGAATTTACATACCATAAAAAGCCTTATGCCAGATGCAATCACGATAGCGATACTGGCAGGGGTAGAATCTTTACTGTCCTGTGTAGTTGCGGACGGAATGATCGGAAGTAAGCACCGTTCAAATATGGAGCTGATTGCACAGGGTACGGGTAATATCTTCTCCAGCCTTTTTGGGGGAATTCCTGCCACGGGAGCAATCGCAAGAACAGCAGCTAACGTGAAGAATGGAGGAAGAACGCCGATCGCAGGCATGGTCCATGCGGTTACCCTGTTCCTGATTCTGGTGGTCTTTATGCCCTATGCATCCCTCATACCGATGCCGACGATCGCTGCCATTCTCTTTATGGTAGCCTATAACATGAGCGAATGGAGGGAATTTGTATCCCTGCTGAAGACCTCACCGAAAAGTGACATCCTGGTTCTGGTTGCCACCTTCGTATTAACTGTGGTATTTGATCTTGTCGTCGCGATTGAAGTAGGAATTCTCATGGCAGCAATACTGTTCATGAAGAGGATGGCGGAGGTTGCCGATGTACAGAGCTGGAAATATATCGATGAATCCGACGAGGAAGATATGAATGATCCGGAAGGCATCCGACTGAAGAAGGTTCCAAAGCACACCCTTGTATATGAAATCAATGGACCAATGTTCTTCGGTGCTGCCGATAAATTCATGAATATCTCACTGGACGATCACGCTAAGGTAGTGATACTCAGGATGAGAAGCGTACCGGCCATGGACGTGAATGCATTGCATTCCCTGAATAATGTCTTGAAGGCCTGTAAGAAGAAGCGTATCACCTTAGTGCTTTCCCATGTACAGGAGCAGCCGCTGCGTATGATGCAGAAGGCCGGTTTCGACAAGAAGCTTGGAGAAGCTAATATCTGTGGCAGTATCGATGATGCTCTCCA
>JAEZHX010000235.1 GCA_023436765.1 Bacillota bacterium | reverse complement strand
TTGGCGGCAGTCTTAAGATTTGTTCCTCCACCAAATACAGAAGCGCCCTCTGTAAAGGAACTGGAGGACGCCATTGCCGGATCTTTAAAATGTCTTGTCAGAAACATCCTATGAAATGCACAGCAGCCTTGTGAGCCGTGGCTGTGGGGCATGCAACCGTGTACACCCAGAGCTGCATACATCGCACCTACCGGCTGACAGGTCTTGGCCGGATTTACCCTCAAGGCACTTCTGTCAATGAATTCTTTCTTCGTATAGTCTAGCATGCTTCCCCACCTCCTAAGGTTCCTTCCAGTATCGGAGTACTCTTCCAGGGCGCCTTCACATAGCTCCAGGCCGGTGTATAGATTCCCATCGTGATATCCCTTGCAAAATTCACTGCTCCTCGAAAGCAGGCATAAGGACCGCTGTAATCGTAGGAATGGAGCTGCCTGGATAATACTCCGCTTTTCTGTGCCACAAATTTATCCTTAATACCGGAAAAGAAGATATCCGGCTTCAAAAGCTTTAAGAATTCCTCGGTCTCATAATGGTTCAAATCATCCACCATATAGGTTCCGTTCTTCATATCCTTCACCATGCCGCCGTAATAACCAATCAGCTTCTCCTCTTTCAGCCTATTTAGATCCTCTTCGGACAGACACACATGGTATTTCTCCTGATCCGGCTCTACGGTGATCGATTCAATATTCTTACTGTCTGCATCCGGCTTAACGAAGGGAAGAACCTCCCTACCCTCATATTCCTCCCGATGTCCGAATTCATAACCGGCAAGTATCGTACGGACTCCCAGATCATTTAGCAGAAATTGATAATGGTGTGCTCTGGAGCCGCCGACATAGATGGCTGCCGTCTTCCCCTTCAGCTTGCTGTGATAGTAGGTCATATCCTCTTCTATTTGCCCCAATTCATCTGCAATGACCTCCTCCGTCCTCTGTATCAGCTGCGGGTCATTGAAAAACCTTGCAATATCCCGGAGGCTCTTCGCTGTTCCCTCCACTCCGATGAAATTAATCTTCATCCAGGGAATCCCGTATTTATTTTCGATCAGCTCCGCGATGTAGTTGATGGAGCGATGGCACTGAACCAGACTTAAATTAGCCTGATGTGCGTTTTTCAGATCCTCGATGCTGCTGCCGCCGGTGAAGGTGGATACCACCTCATAGCCAATTCTCTTCAGCAGCCGCTCAGTCTCCCAGCCATCTCCGCCGATATTATATTCCCCCAGGAGATTAACAGAGAATTTATTCTTAATCTCCCTGTCGCCCTCACCAATCACATATCTGACCAGCTGGTTATTGGCGATATGGTGCCCTGCGGACTGGCTGACCCCCTTATAGCCCTCACAGCTGAAGGCGATGCATTTTACCCCGAACTCCTTCTCAGCCCATTTCGCCACCGCATGGATATCATCTCCGATCAGGCCGACCGGACAGGTGGAGCAGATAAAGATTGTCGACGGATGGAATAGCTTCACCGCTTCCGTAATCGCTTTCTTCAGCTTCTTCTCACCACCAAAGACAATATCCGGCTCCTGAAGGTCGGTTGAGAAACAGTACTGCAGGTAATTATCCTCGCCTTCTGCATTTTTTGCCTTATGTCTTCTGGTTCCCCAGGAATAGTAGGCACAACCGATCGGTCCGTGGGTAATGATGAAGGCATCCTTAATAGGACCCAGTACAACACCCTTACAACCTGCATAACAGCAGCCCCTCTGGGTGATAATTCCCGGTATGGTCCGGACATTCGCGGCTATTTCATTTTGATTGTCATTATTTCCAACATTGACCATATGCTCCTTTCGATTCTTATAGACCCTGGAGCTGTACTGGTCAAGTACTCTGTTCATAGCATCCATTTTCGTCACCTCCTTTTTCAATATGCTTCTGTGGTCATTTCTCCGTTACGAACCCGATAATTCTCCAGGATAGGAAGGATAAAGATCTTGCCGTCCCCGGGGTTACCGGTAGAATTCACATCCATGATAGCGTTAACGGCCCGCTCTACTTCCTCATCATTCACGATCATCGTAAATACCCGCTTAGAAATCAGACGGTTCGTCTCTGAGAGATATTCCCCCTGCACAGTAGCAGGAATCTCACCGGAATCTACAATGGATCGCAATAAGGTCATATCGATCAGCTTCTTCCCTCTGCCCAGTACTTTCCTGCAGGTAAATGCAGGGATACCGGCCTCTGCCAGGGCTTCCTTGGTTACATTGACCTTATTCTGTCTGACAATAGCCATAACCTCTTTCATTTGATCGCCTCCAATCTATTATAACCATGAAGTTTATACCGAGGATTACGCAGGTATAAACTTTATGTGTGAAAGAAGATTCCTCTTTCACACTACATTCCTTTCTTCTTCGTACTGATGGTATACGCCTCTTCCACCGGGCTTACGAAGATTCTGCCGTCTCCGAAATGTCCCTCTTCGCCGGTTCTGGCATACTTCATGATAATGCGGATCACATCCTCCTTATCCTTATCCTCCACCACCATTAAAAGCATCTCCTTCGGAATCTCATCATAGTATACTTCCCCTACCTTGACCCCCTTCTGTTTTCCGCGTCCGTACACATCCATTTTGGTTACCGCCGGAAAACCGGCGGATAACAGCTCCGATAGTACGATCCCGACCTTCTCAGGGCGAATGATTGATCTGATTAATACCATATAAGTACCTCCATCTTCAAATTTTACAGATCCAAAATACCATGCTCCATCAGCAGTTCCTCCAGCCTCTCCTGCTTCATCGGCTTGGGTATGACGAACATATCGTTACCATCAATCTTCTGTGCAAGTGCCCGATATTCATCAGCCTGGTTCGCCTTAGGGTCATAATCTATAACGGTCTTTTTATTGATTTCTGCCCTCTGCACCATGTTATCCCTCGGAACGAAATGAATCATCTGGGATCCCAGCTCTCTGGCGAAGGCATCTACCAGCTCTGCTTCTCCATCTACCTTTCTGGAGTTGCATATAATTCCTCCCAGTCTTACACCGCCTGTGGAGGCATATTTCTGGATGCCCTTGGAGATGTTATTGGCGGCATATAATGCCATCATCTCACCGGAGGCAACGATATATATTTCCTGTGCCTTGCCTTCCCGGATCGGCATCGCAAACCCGCCGCATACCACGTCACCCAGTACATCATAAAATACATAATCCAGGTCATCCGTATAGGCTCCCAGCTGCTCCAGCAGATTAATGGATGTTATAATGCCGCGACCCGCACAGCCGACACCGGGTTCCGGTCCACCGGATTCCACGCAGCGGATACTAGCAAAGCCCTGCTTCATAATGTACTCCAGGTCAATATCCTCGCCCTCTTCCCTTAGGGTATCAAGTACTGTCTTCTGGGCAAGCCCTCCAAGGATTAGTCTTGTGGAATCTGCTTTGGGATCACAGCCGACAATCATGATGTTCTTACCCATTTCACCTAAACCGGCTGTTAAGTTCTGTGTCGTAGTGGATTTCCCAATTCCGCCCTTCCCGTAAATCGCAACCTGTCTCATAGTAATAACCTCCTTCTTCTTGTAACCGGATAACTCCGGACATCACAGCTCTCTCCTGATTCACGATAGAAACATGCTCCGCGGGTTTCGTTGGGCTCGCTCTCATACGAACAATTAAGCTTGTTGCATGTTTCGCTTCGCCTTCACGCATAAAAAACGCCACTTCTTCATATTGAAGAGTGACGTCTCTGTCTGGAAGAGCTTCGACCGTCCACCTTGGCAGGTATCCGATTCAAATTAAATTGTTTCATTAGCAAT
>JAEZHX010000219.1 GCA_023436765.1 Bacillota bacterium | reverse complement strand
GATCGTTGCTTTAAAGGGATACAGATTAACAAATACAAGGTCGATGGTATCCAGTTTTAAGTCAGCCAGCTGTTTCATATGGGAAGGATTACTTCTCATGGCAAGTAAGCCTGCATGTACCGCAGGATGAAGCGTCTTCACACGTCCGTCCAGACATTCGGGAAAACCTGTCAGCTCTGATATTTCAATCGCCGGAACCCCAGCTTCCTTCAACTTTCCAAAGGTACCTCCGGTCGAAATGATCTCCACACCGAGGGAAACCAGTTCCTTAGCCAGTTCTACGATTCCTGTCTTATCCGATACACTGATTAATGCTCTCATGCTCTGCTCCTTTTCCTATTGATATAACTCTTCTTAAATTCACATAATAATTCATAATCTTTCTTACCAAATAAAATATAACACTAACACACAACCGTTTACAATTCATAATTACTTATAATTTTTATATAACAGGCTTATATATGGAGCATTCATATACCTGCAATCTGTTGCTGTTCACACCCAAGACAGTAACAAACCACAAACATATTACAATATGAGATAAATCAGGTTGCATTCCCAGATAAAGTATAATATAATGCGATTGATAATCTAACAATGCAAAGGCGCTTGGAGGTAGGTTAAGGTGGTACGTCGGCTTAAATTTACGGATTTCCTGATAGGAATCGTTTTCACCCTGTTATTCATATCGTTCAGTGTCATCATAACGATAAACTTCAGGCCTCTTTATTATCTGGATGTGAAGCTGCTTCATATTGAACAGACCTCCGGATATGACAGAGAGGAAATCCTTGATAATTATAATACATTAATCGACTACTCCTCACCTTTTTATAAGGGGGATCTGAAGTTTCCCACCCTGGATGCCTCAGAGGCAGGCCTCCAGCATTTCAAAGAAGTGAAGGATATCTTTACAGCCTTTTACCTTATGGCAGGATTTACCCTGGTAGCCGCAGTGAGTATCATCATCTACAAAAGGAAAAAGAGGGATATCAGTTACCTCCCGGTATCCTCCGCGACAGCAATCCTGCTACCTTCCATTCTCGGTGTACTGATCATGCTTAATTTTGACAGAGCCTTTGTGATCTTTCACAAGCTTTTTTTCAGAAATGATTATTGGCTTTTTGACCCGTCCACCGATCCGGTTATTACGATTCTGCCGGATACATTCTTCCTGCACAGTGCGATCATGATTATTCTGCTGGTGATATTGGGAAGCATCGGTTTATATGTTGCTTATCATTTTCTGAGGAAGCGTACCGGCATCCGTTACCGTAGGTTACCTGATATCAAAGTATAAAGTAAATGAATAATAAAGGAGTAAACTATGAGAAAGACAAAAATTATCTGTACCCTGGGTCCATCCACTGATAATGATAACATCTTAAGAGAGCTGATCCGTTCCGGTATGGATGTAGCTCGCTTTAATTTCTCCCATGCTGATCATGAGGAACATCTGGCGAGATTAAAGAAGATTGAAAAGCTACGGGAGGATTTAAATGTTCCGGTTGCTACCTTGCTTGACACAAAAGGTCCTGAGATCCGTATCGGTAACTTTAAGGATAATAAGAAGATCCATCTGATGGAGGGTCAGACCTTCACCCTGACGACCCGTCCCGTGGAAGGAGACGAAACTCAGGTATCCATCACATATCCCAACTTGATTTATGATATTGATCCGGGTACCACCATATTGATTGACGATGGTCTGATTGAGATGTCAGTACTTGAAATGACACCTACAGATATTATCTGCAAAGTTAAAAATTCAGGTACGATCTCAAGCAAAAAAGGAGTTAATGTTCCGGGCACTCATCTATCCATGCCCTTCATCTCTGATAAGGACCGGGAGGATATCCTGTTTGGCATTCATCATAACTATGATTTTATTGCAGCCTCCTTCGTAAGAACAGCAGAGGATATCCGTGAAATCCGCAAGATGTTAAATAAGCATAACTCTCAGACCAAAATCATTGCCAAGATTGAAAATATGCAGGGTGTAGAGAACATTGATGAAATCATCGAGGTTGCGGACGGCATCATGATAGCCCGTGGTGATATGGGTGTTGAGATGCCCTATGAGGATCTCCCTGCCATTCAGAAGACGATTATCAAGAAAGTTTACAATGCGGGCAAGCAGGTAATCACAGCCACACAGATGCTGGATTCCATGATAAAGAACCCGAGACCGACCCGAGCAGAGACTACAGATGTCGCCAATGCCATTTATGACGGTACCAGCGCTATCATGCTGTCCGGTGAGACTGCAGCAGGAGCTTATCCTCTGGAAGCTCTCAGAGCAATGGTCCGGATTACCCTTAGGACTGAGGCGGATATAGATTACAAGAAGCGTTTCCGTACCCTCGACCATGTAGGGGATCCCGACATTACAGATGCTATCTCCAGAGCTACCGTAACAACAGCACATGACCTGAATGCCAAGATGATCATTACGGTTACCACTTCCGGTAAGACTGCCAGGATGATTTCCAGGTACCGTCCGGAATGCATGATCATGGGGTGCTCCACGGACCCCGTCGTATGCAGGCAGCTGAATTTGGCCTGGGGTATCACCCCACTTCAGATTGCTGTAGAGCATGATACCTTTGAATTATTCGACCATGCCCTCGAAGCTGTAGAGAAAGCCGGTTATATTGAGACAGGCGAGCTGGCCGTACTGACAGCGGGAGTACCTTTAGGTACCTCTGGTACCACCAACATTATCAAGGTTCAGGTTGCAGGAAATAAGGATAACTAAGCTTTATACCAGAAACCCGCTTTTTCAGGAATGACAGGCCCGATAAAAGGATTGCGATGGATATCATTTCATGATACTATGAAATAGAATAAATGTACAAATGAAAGGGGAACGTTATACATGAAAAAGAAGGATTATATCAAATGGGATGAGTATTTTATGGGAATTGCCCTGCTCTCAACCGAAAGAAGCAAGGATCCCAGCACCAGTGTCGGAACCTGCATCGTCAGTGAAGATAATAAGATCCTATCCGTAGGCTATAACGGAATGCCACATGGCTGTTCTGATGACGATTACCCCTGGGAGAGGGAAGGCAGTAATTTGGATACGAAGTACTTCTATGTATGTCATGCGGAATTAAATGCCATCCTAAACTACACGGGAACCAATATGAAGGGTGCTAAGGTATACACTACCCTGTTCCCCTGTAATGAATGTACGAAGGCGATCATCCAGAAGGGCATCAAAGAGGTCATCTTTCTGTGTGATAAATATGGACATACCGATGCCGTAATCGCAGCAAAACGGATGATGACATCTGCTGGGATCACCTTCCGGCAATACGAGCCCATAGGAAAAGAAATCACACTGTCACTGTAATGTCTGGCGGAGTAATTCTTCCGGACATGAGTGTCATCATAAATTAAGGCTTATCTCCCTGAGTTACCCGCCCAGAAAGATAAGCCTTTTTATTATATGCTAACATCAATTGCAGTATAAAGCCGAATCAAACGATATGGGGCTTATTCGGCTGAGTTTGGAGCTTCTTTCGCCAGTGCCTCCATAATATCCTCCTTCAGCTTCACCCACTCCTCCTCATGCTCCACATAGTATAACGGGCATAGCTTTCCGGTTACATCATAATGACGGATAATATCCTCAGCATCCAAATCAAATTCCTGACAAAGAGCAGCTACGAGTTCAACCAGGGAAGCATAGGTAGCTTCATTGAATTTACCCGTATCATCCGGATGGCAGCATTCGATGGAGATCGTATCATCATTTCGTTTATTGGAGGCATAAGCAACCTCAGTCAGAGGAATACACTGGAGGATCTCACCCTTAAGGCCTATGACGTAATGACTACTGGCCTTCGTCGTCTTCTTCCAGGAGAGACTTTCAAAATAGCTACGGTTACCTTCGGCTGTTGTCCCGGGATTCGCAGTATAATGGATGACCACACCCCGTATTCTCTTAAGCTTCGTCTGTGGTCTGGAGTATTCATTCGGAGTAAGGTATTGCTGCTTAATCACCGTTCCGTTTGAAAGTACAACCTCCACAGCAGCTTTTTTATTTTCCGGGAGAACCCATCGATACAGGAGCTTGCCGACCACTAAGGCCGATAATGCAAATATAGCAAACATCAAAGCAATTGCCGTTATGTTCAGCACTAATTTCTTTTTTCTTTCACGTCTCAGCCATTCTTCCTTCGATAATATTCTTCTCACCGGATCACCTCTCAACAACCTCATAAACCGAGCTATACTATCAATATCTTAGTCGGTAATCCATAATCTGTCAATCGGTTGGTACAATGTTCAGAAAATCTTAAGCATACCAGATAAAAACAGGGATTTCATATTGGAATCTATCCTGGGTGTAAAGCATACCACCCGGAAAGTCTGTCAGCCGAAATCCCTGTTATTCTATCCTGTTATAAAATTATGCTATTCTTTATTCCTCCACACTGTAGTTCGGGGCTTCCTTAGTAATATGGATATCATGGGGATGGCTTTCCTTTAAGGATGCCGCTGTGATCTTAATAAACCTTCCCGTATCCTGAAGCATCTCGATATCCTTAGCGCCACAATAGCCCATGCCGGATCTTAAGCCACCGATCAGCTGGAATACAGTATCCTCAACGGTCCCCTTATAGGCCACGCGTCCTTCTACACCCTCCGGTACCAGCTTCTTGGCATCTGACTGGAAGTAACGGTCCTTGCTGCCCTGCTCCATCGCGGAGATGGAGCCCATGCCACGGTAAACCTTATATTTTCTACCTTGATACAATTCAAAGGATCCGGGGCTCTCATCGCAGCCTGCAAAGATACTGCCCATCATACATACATTAGCACCTGCAGCCAGAGCCTTCGTGATATC
The DNA here is from genome assembly GCA_023436765.1 of Bacillota bacterium. Lineage (GTDB taxonomy): Bacteria > Bacillota > Clostridia > Lachnospirales > Lachnospiraceae > Mobilitalea. The sequence goes on along the minus strand of JAEZHX010000219.1, from coordinate 6,925 downwards.
GCCGGAATATTTAATTCCGCCGTCTGCAATGATCGGAATACCGTAAGGCTTCGCAGCCTCATATGCGTTCATTATGGCGGTAATCTGAGGAACTCCAATTCCCGCTACAACTCTGGTGGTACAGATGGAGCCGGGCCCAATGCCTACCTTGACCGCATCCACTCCGGCTTTGATCAGATCCAACGTAGCCTCTCCGGTTGCTACATTTCCCGCAATAATCTGAACCTCGGAGTATGCATTTCTTACTTCCCTTACTACCCTGAGAACATTCGCGGAATGGCCATGAGCAGTATCAATAACGATTGCATCCACCTTAGCCTTAATCAATGCATCCACACGTTCCATAATATTATTCGTAATACCGACAGCTGCGGCACATAACAGTCTTCCCTGTCCATCCTTTGCTGACAATGGATATTTGATCTGCTTTTCAATATCCTTTATTGTAATAAGTCCTTTGAGATTGCCCTCCTCATCGACCAACGGAAGCTTCTCTTTCCTGGCCGCTCCGAGAATCTTCTTAGCCTCCTCCAGAGTTATGCCTTCCTTAGCGGTAATCAGGCCCTCCGAGGTCATGGACTCGCTTATCTTCTTAGAAAAATCAGTTTCAAATTTTAAATCTCTATTTGTAATGATACCAACCAGTTTCTTGCCGTTTACGGTGATCGGAACACCGGAAATCCTGTACTTGGCCATTAACTCATTCGCATCCTGTAGCGTGTGTTCAGGGGATAAATAGAAAGGATCGGTGATTACTCCGTATTCAGAGCGCTTTACCTTATCAACCTCGCTTGCCTGTTCTTCAATTGACATATTTTTATGAATAACACCGATTCCGCCCTGTCTTGCCATTGCTATCGCCATGCGGTTCTCAGTTACTGTGTCCATGCCTGCGCTCATCAGTGGAATGTTGAGCTTGATTTTTTTGGTCAGACTTGTTGACAGTTCAACTTGATTTGGTATGACCTCGGAATAAGAGGGCACCAGTAATACATCATCAAATGTGATTCCTTCGCCAATGATATGACCCATTCGATTAATTCCTCTCTTTCTTATAAATATGATTGATAGTTGCTGGGTAAATATTTTTACAAGTATAACGAATAAAATCCGGCTTGTCAACCTATAAAAACTGAAACAATTTGCTTATTCGGAAATATGGGTAAAGGGTTGATTTCTGATTAAATCAACCCTTTCCTTCATGTATCATATTTCATCTGATGTAATTACTATTCTGTAACTTATAAACCAAGAATAAAGTACTAATAAGCAGCCAGCTTCCTAGGACTCTTCTGTTTTATCACTGAAAGCATCTTCTCATTTGGCTCAAACAAAATTTTTAACTTCTTCTCTTCTACATTCGCTACAATAACATAAGGCTTACTGTCCTTTTTCCCAGAGGAGAAATCCTTCTCCACCAACTTCATATAGGTATAGGAATCCAAGGCATGGGAACCTACGGGCGCCATGATCTCAACCTGTTCAAAATCAATCCTCAACAATGTTTTTCTCTTCGCGTTACCGGTGATCCTGTCAAAATCAAGCTGTCCATCCACAAAAACATACTCGTACTCTACATTGAGCTTGGGGAACAGGTAGAACATTGCTACAAGCAATACGACTCCAACCATGGAGAACACCTGGCCTAAAAACATTAATAATAAGCCCGCGATGAAGCCAAGGATAATAAGTATTCTGAGAGCCATAGATGCTGCTGAATCCTTTCTTTTAACGCCTGCTTCTGCATAAAGCTGATTCATTTCGACCTCCATCTGCCCTAAGTGGGCATAACTTTTTGTATCAAATTAAGATGGTACTACTATGATATGAAAATACTGCCGTCCTATACTTCAACTGTCCAGCCATGAGTATCAGCAATACGACCAAGCTGGATGCCTGTGATCGTATCATACAGCTTCTGGCTGATCGGACCGATATTACCGTCCTGTACCTGCATGATATGTTCTTGCCAACGGAGATGTCCTACCGGCGAGATTACCGCCGCCGTTCCGGTCCCAAAGACCTCCTCCAGGGTTCCGTTCTTATGTGCATCCGCGATCTCTTCAATGGATATCTTTCTCTCTTCCACCGGAAGCCCCCACTCCTTACAGAGCTCAAGTACGGAAGCTCTGGTCACTCCCGGCAGGATGCTGCCGTTGAGTTTGGGCGTTATTATGGTGCCGTTGATCTTAAAGAAGATGTTCATGGCTCCTACTTCTTCGATATATTTTCTCTCTACACCATCCAACCATAATACCTGGGAATAACCTTCATCATGAGCCTTCACCTGAGCCTTCATGGACGCAACATAATTACCGCCGGCCTTAGCTTCACCGATTCCACCCTTCACTGCTCTGACAAATTCATCCTCAATCCATATCTTTACCGGATTAAGTCCCTCAGGATAATAAGGCCCGACCGGTGAGAGGATGATCATGAACAGATAGGTGTGGGAAGGTCTGACACCCAGAAAAGGATCTGTAGCAATAATAAAGGGTCTGACATAGAGGGAGGTACCCGTCTTGGTAGGAATCCAAGCTTCGTCTACCTTAACAATTGCCTTCACAGCCTGTACAAAATCCTCAATTGGTATCTCTGGGATACAAAGTCTGTGATTCGTGTTTATAGTACGCTCAGCATTCTTATCCGGGCGGAATAATAAGATCCTACCGTCATCTGATTTGTATGCCTTCAGGCCTTCAAACATTTCCTGTCCGTAATGGAATACCATGGCTGATGGATCTAAGCTAACGGGCTGATATGGGACTATTCTGGCATCATGCCAGCCCTTGCCCTCGGTATAGTTCATGATAAACATATGGTCCGTAAAAATCGTCCCGAACCTTAAGGGATCATCTGCACCGGGCAGTTCCTTCGGAAATTTGTTTTGCTCGTAACTGATATTCAGCATACACTTCATCCTTCCATTTTTATATATCCTCTATAGTATTCTTCCTGCTGAATTTTTTCAAGTCCTTTTTCAAGCATTTTCCTTATTTCTATCTATATCATACAGTTCAGCTCTATCTAGGTCTTTTACTTCTTTCTTTCATACCTGCAGAAGACATAGGTCAAATCATAGTAGGTCTGCTCATCCGATTCCTCTGCCAGAACCCAGTCCTCCATCTGATCCAGATTCGGGAAATAGGTATCAGCCGCATATTCATAGTCTATCTTAGTAACATGGGCCACCTCGCAGTAGGGAAGCATCTGCCTGTAGATACTTTCACCGCCGATGACATAAACCTCTTCTTTACGATAGTCCTTTACCGCCTCCAACGCTTCTTCAACGCTATGTACGACGACGGCATCCGCCACCCGATATTCCGGGTCAGAGGTAATCACCACATTCAAGCGCTGCTTAAGTGGTTGTGCACCTGGAAAGCTCTCTAACGTCTTTCTTCCCATAATGACCGCTTTATGGATCGTCTCATCCCGAAAAAAACGCTGGTCCGCAGGAATCCTGACCAGAAGCTTATTCTGGTAGCCGATTGCCCATTTGTTATCCACAGCAACAATTATATTCATAGGGATTACCCACCTTTCTAATTTGATGCCAGCTTGATGCTACAAGCTCAATATTTTATACTGCAACCGGAATATTCTCTACCTTCGGACCGAACTGATAATCCCTCAGCTCAAAATCCTCCACCTTAAAAGCATAAAAATCCTTTACCTCCGGATTCATCCAGAAGGTCGGAGCAGCATAAGTAGGCCGTTCGATTAATTCCTTAATGATCGGGATATGTCTGTCATAAATATGGGCATCGGCAATCACATGGACCAGCTCACCCACCTCGTAGCCGCAGACCTGTGCCAGCATATGAATCAGAACCGCATATTGGCCGACATTCCAGTTATTCGCTGCCAGAATATCATTGGAGCGCTGGTTCAGAATGCCGTTCAATACCAGCTTATCGCTGTCCTTCTTCTTCGTCACATTAAAGGTCATACTATAAGCACAGGGATATAGCCTCATCTCATGAAGATCCTGATGGACATAGATATTTGTCATGATCCGCCTGCTGTAGGGATTATTCTTCAGGTCATAGATCACACGATCCACCTGATCCATCTCGCCCTCCTTGTATTTATGCTTCACACCGAGCTGGTAGCCATAGGCCTTACCGATGGAGCCCTCTTCATCCGCCCAGGCATCCCAGATATGGCTGCTCAGGTCATGTATGTTATTCGATTTCCTCTGCCAGATCCACAATATCTCATCAATACAGCTCTTAAAGGCCAATCTCCTGAGTGTTAATGCCGGGAATTCTTTGGACAGATCATAGCGATTCACCACTCCGAATTGCTTGATGGTATACGCATACGTGCCATCCTCCCATTTTGGTCTTACCTTTTCTCCTTCGGTACTTGTACCATTCTCGAGAATATCCTTGCACATCGTAATGAAAATGTTATCTGCCAAGCTCATCATTATACCTCCCGGGTGTATTATAAGGTTCGTTCCTTACGCAGATTAGTAACTCACGGACTTCGTCCGTTCGTTCACGTTGCACTTATCCATGGTGCTCGGAGCATTTATTCAAGTGAACTTGATAAATACTCCAAGCTCCATGGACTAATCTGCTTATTCGTGTATATCTTAACTCATATGGACGTGGTAGGCAAGTAAAAATAAGGGCAATAGGCATAAATTGCCCCCGCCATAAGTCCCGGATAAAACTGTTGCATGCAGAGGCCGGGTAACGGTATCCGCATGCAACTATATGCTTTGGGAAAGCCTATGTAGTTATAAAAAGCTTACATTGAGGAGCTTTGTTCCTCTAGAGCAATACCAGCTGCTCCTCTGCGTATCTCTTGATATTGGAGGCATTGACATACTTTTTGGTGACTCCATCCTTAATCTCTATCAGGGTCGGCGCCTGGAGGATACTGTATTCCTTTGTGAGATCTACATTCTCCTCTGCATCAACGATTGTGTAAGGAAGGTTCTTCAGATATTCCTTTGCAATACGGCAATTCGGGCAGGTCTTTGTAGTGAATAGATATAGACCGTCACCCATCAGATTCTCCTCTTCTACCAGGCTGCTTACCTTACTGTTCGTAACACCCACCGGCATCTCTCTGGAGTTCTCGATGTCATATAGCCTTCTGTTTTTATATTCCTGAGTTTTGCCTTCGTTCCAGTTCTGTACGGGACGGTAATAGCCGGTAATACGGCTGTATACCTCGGCAGGTTCACCGCAATGAGGACAGGTGAACTGCTCTCCGGACAGATAGCCATGGGCTTTACATACGGAGTAAGTCGGTGACATGGTATAATAAGGAAGCTTATAGTTCTCCGCAATGGTCCTAACCAGCTTTGCAGCAGCCTGCCAATCCGGAAGCTTTTCACCCAGGAAGGCATGGAAGACTGTACCGGAGGTGTAGAGGGTCTGAAGCTCATCCTGGATATCCAGAGCTTCGAAGATATCCTCGGTGTAACCTACCGGAAGATGAGAGCTGTTCGTATAATAAGGGGTATCTCCGGGCTTACCTGCGGTCTTGATATCAGGATACTTCTTTTTGTCATGCTTCGCCAGACGGAAGCTTGTGGATTCAGCGGGAGTAGCTTCGAGGTTATAGAGATCCCCATACTTCTCCTGATAATCGGACAGACGCTCCCTCATATAATTCAGTGTCCGAATAGCAAAATTCTTTGTCTCTGTATTCGTCATATCCTTGCCAAGCCACTTTGCATTCAATCCCACCTCGTTCATACCGAGCAAACCGATGGTGGAAAAATGATTCTCAAAGGTTCCGAGATAGCGTCTTGTATACGGATATAAGCCTTCATTCAAAAGTTTGGTAATGACACCTCTTTTTACCTTAAGGGACCTGGCCGAAATATCCATCATACGGTCGAGGCGAGTGAAAAAATCATCCTCATTCTCTGCTAAATATGCGATTCTCGGCATATTGATCGTAACAACACCTATGGAACCGGTACTCTCACCGGAGCCGAAGAAGCCACCGGTCTTCTTCCTTAATTCCCTGAGGTCCAGTCGGAGTCTGCAGCACATGGAGCGGACATCACTGGGCTCCATATCACTGTTTATGTAATTGGAGAAATAAGGGGTGCCGTATTTTGCTGTCATCTCAAACAACAGACGGTTATTCTCCGTATCGGACCAATCAAAATTATTGGTAATGGAATAGGTAGGAATCGGATACTGGAAACCTCTTCCGTTCGCATCGCCTTCTATCATGATCTCGATAAAGGCTTTGTTCACCATATCCATCTCTTTCTTGCAGTCCTTGTATTTAAAATCCACTTCCTTGCCACCAACGATACAGGGCAGCTCAGCAAGGTCATTCGGTACAGTCCAGTCGAGAGTAATGTTGGAGAACGGAGCCTGGGTTCCCCAGCGGCTCGGTGTATTAACACCATAAACAAAGGACTGGATGCACTGTTTTACTTCTTTATAGGACAGGTTATCAATCTTAACAAACGGAGCAAGGTAGGTGTCAAAGGAAGAGAAGGCCTGTGCTCCTGCCCATTCGTTCTGCATAATACCCAGGAAATTCACCATCTGGTTACAGAGTGTGGAAAGGTGTCCTGCGGGGGAGGAAGTAATCTTACCGGGAATACCGCCAAGTCCTTCCTTGATCAGCTGCTTTAAGGACCAGCCGGCGCAGTACCCGGTCAGCATGGACAAATCATGCAGATGAATGTCCGCATTACGGTGTGCATTCGCGATCTCCTCGTCATAGATTTCTGACAGCCAGTAATTCGCTGTGACAGAGCCTGAATTATGTAAGATCAATCCGCCGACGGAATAGGTTACTGTGGAGTTTTCCTTTACTCTCCAGTCCTCTTCCTTCACATAGCTGTTCACAATCTCTTTATAATCGAGAATAGTGGACTTCATATTACGGATCTTTTCTCTATTCTTACGGTACAGGATGTAAGCCTTTGCCACAT